>JANXCT010000004.1 GCA_025059875.1 Candidatus Kapaibacterium sp. | reverse complement strand
TGGGTTCAGAACGTCGTGAGACAGTTCGGTCCCTATCTGTGGCGGGCGCAGGATGCTTGAGGGGTCTCGCCCCCAGTACGAGAGGACCGGGGTGACCGGACCTCTGGTGTGGCTGTTGTCGCGCCAGCGGCAGCGCAGCGTAGCCATGTCCGGAAAGGATAAGCGCTGAAAGCATCTCAAGCGCGAAGCCTACCCCAAGATGAGGCATCCCACGCCGTTAAGGCGGTAAGGACCCAGGGAGACGACCTGGTTGATAGGCTCCACGTGTAAGCGCGGTAACGCGTTTAGCGGAGGAGTACTAATCGTCCGAGGTCTTGCCATCCCTGTTGGGCTCTGGCGCTTGTCTGGTGCGTAGCGGTTCTGCGGGCGCCTACTCTCAGAAGCTTCTCTCTGAAGCTTGGACCGCTCTTCTGCTCCCCTCCTTTACCCAAAAAGGTAGTACTCCGGTCCGGTGACGATAGGGCGGGGGAAACACCTCTTCCCATTCCGAACAGAGAAGTTAAGCCCCGCACCGCCGATGGTACTGCCGGGCTACCCCGGTGGGAGAGTAGGTAGTTGCCGGGCCGTTCTTTTTTTCATACTCCCTCCTGGCCTTTCCTTCTCCCCACGAGATGGCTCTCTGCCGGCTCTACATCCACAGTGCTGAATTTTACGCCTACCACGGTGCCCGGGACGCGGAGCGGTTGCTAGGAGGCAAGTTTCAAGTCGACGCAGAACTTTGGTACGACGCTCAGCCAGCTATCCAGTCTGATAGTCTGCGCTATGCGCTCAACTACGAACAGGTGGTGGAGTGTATCCAGCGCGTGGTCCACGAGAATGCGTACCATCTTCTGGAGACACTCGCCCATCGCATCCTAACAGCCCTTCTACGCGACTTTCCAACCGTCCAGAGGGCTCGGGTCCGAGTGCGAAAGCTCTACGTGCCGCTCCGATATGCTGTGGAGTACGTGGAGGTAGAGCAGGAGGCAGAGCGCTTGGAGTTGAGAGATCCCCAGCAGTAGGCACAGCTGGAACAATCCGCGCGCATAGATGGATGCCTTGCTGGGCTTGGGGAGCAATCAGGGAAATCGCTTGCAGCTGCTGAACGCAGCCCTTGCAGAGCTTGAAGAGGTAGGGAGTCTCGTTCGCTGCTCCTCTCTCTACGAAACTCAGCCATGGGCTTTGCCAGAAGATACCCCACCGTTCTGCAATGCGGTCGTCTGGATTCAGACATCTCTGCCTGAGGAGGAGCTGTGGGCATTCTGCGTGGAAATCGAACGTCGGGCAGGGCGTACTCGCCACCGGGAGCCTTCTCCTGTGCGTCCGCTGGACGTGGACCTACTGTTGTACGGAGGGCTTATTCTGCGGGCAGAGCATCTCGTGGTGCCACATCCATCCTTGCATCTACGCCGGTTCGTGTTAGTTCCGGCTGTGGAGATAGCCTCAGAGTTCCGCCACCCCTTGTTGGGCAAGAGTCTTCGAGAGTTGCTCGATGAGTGCCGAGATTCTGCTTGGGTTCGTCTCTACGCTCGCCTTGAGGGGATGAGGTGGGCCGATGCCCTTCCCTGAGTGGCTCATTGAGCAGCTTCGGCAACGAGTAGACCTCGTAGAACTCGTCGGGGAAGTGGTCTCGTTGAAGCGGGTAGGCAGGAACTACGTTGGGCTCTGCCCGTTCCACCAAGAGAAAACGCCCTCATTCTTCATACACCCCGAGTGGGGCATCTTCAAGTGCTTTGGATGCGGCAAAGGGGGCAATGCCGTGACGTTCGTCATGGAGTACTACCGAATGAGTTTCCCTGAGGCGGTGCGGTTTTTAGCCGAAAGGGTCGGTCTGTCGATTCCAGAAGAGGAAGGGAGGGATACCCAGAGAAACGATCTCTCGACCTTGCTCTACAAGGCGCTGCAGGTGGCTGCTGAATTCTACCATGAGCTGCTCTTTCGTCCCGAGGGTGCTCCAGCTCGTGCGTACGCCTACAGCCGGGGATTGACGACGGAGACGCTCCGGACCTTCAAAGTGGGATATGCTCCCGACCAATGGGATGCGCTGTTACAGCACCTGCGGCGGCGCGGCTTCCATGACACCGTCGGTGTGGAAGCAGGTCTGATTGTGCAAGCAGAGCCGCAAGGGAATCGCTATGACCGGTTTCGTCACCGCCTAATCTTCCCGATCTACGACTCTATCGGTCGGGTCATTGGGTTCGGTGCCCGGCGACTTCGGGAAGAGGAGGCAGGTCCTAAGTACGTGAACTCGCCTACGACGCTCGTGTACGACAAGGGTAAGGTCCTCTACGGGCTGTACCAAGCGCGGGATGCTCTCCGTTCGCAGGGATACGCCCTGTTGGTAGAGGGGTACATGGATGTCCTTTCGCTCCACCAAGCTGGAATTCGGGCGGCTGTGGCGACAGCGGGAACGGCACTAACGGTGGAGCAACTACGGCTACTCCGGCGTTACTGTCGGCAGCTCTTCGTGGTCTACGACGCTGACCGTGCTGGTCAACAAGCTACGCTCCGTGCATTGGAGCTGGCTCTCCAGGAGGGCTTTGAGGTCAGCATCGTAACGTTGCCAGAAGGAGAAGACCCAGACAGTTTTGTCCGACTACAAGGGGAGGAGGCATTCCGCTTACGCATCCGGCATGCCGTACCGTTTCTGGACTTCGTCCTGCAGCACTACCAGCGTCAGGGGAAGCTGCAGACACCAGCCGGGCAGGCAGAGGCAGTGCGGCACAGCATCCGGCTCATTGCGGCGGTTCCTGATCGGCTCATGCACGACTTTCTGATTCGCCATGTTGCATCTCGCTTTGGGTTGTCGGAATCACTTCTGTACGAGGAGCTAGCCCGCCAGAGGCGGACTCAGTCGCTGCAACAGACAGCACCTGCAGCATCGCTGCCGACACCGTCGACGGCGATCTCACCGGCTCCGCCTAAGATGCTTCCAGAAGAGCAGCAGCTCTTTCGGGTGGTTCTTAACTCTGCATGGGCGGAGGTTGACAAAGCCGCCATTCGAGCAGCGCTCGTCTCTGAGCCGGCGCAACAGCTCTGGGACCTACTGTGCAACCTTGCGGAGCAGTACGGCGATCCGCTGGCGGCACTCATCGCTAAAGAGGAGCTCCAGCAGAGTGAGCTTTGGCAGCAGCTCTTGGAGCTTGCCATCGTCCGCGAGGCTCCAAGCCAGAACTGGAAGCAGTACACGTACGATACCATGCAACTCAGTGCTCGCCGTCTCTTGGAGGAGGGTCTCTTGCGGCTGAGGCTGAGGAAGATAGAGGAACAGCTCCAGCAACTCCGTTCCCGGCAAGGTTCCGTTGAATCGTGGGAAGAGCAGCGTCGGCTCCTGGAGGAGATCCAGCACTTAGCAGAGGAGCGCCAGAAGGTGCTGCGACAGCTAGCGGGATAGAATGGAGCACGGCTGGAGGAGGGCTCGTAGCGTTGCATTGGCTCTTGCAGCAGCTTTAGTGTTCTGGGTCTACATCAAGCTGGAGCAGGACTACGTTGCCGTGCTTTCTGTGCCGCTCCGTATCCAGCTTCCTCCGGAAACTGCGTTAGCTACCCCCGTGCCACCGAGTGTTGAGGTTCATGTTCAGGCTACGGGTTGGCGACTGATTGGGGTGGAGCTATGGAATCGGCCTCGGGAGATGGTTGTGCCCGTTCCAGAGGTTCCATTACCAGGCGTCGTTGGGGTTGGGAGGGTACAAATGACGCGCTCTTTGGGCTTGCCCAGCGGCGTCAGCCTCCTACATCTCTCTCCCGACACGCTAACGTTGTCCATTGAACGAGCCGTTGTCCGCTCAGTCCCCGTTGTTCCAGAGCTTCGTGCGGCGGTACCCGAGGGATTCGTCCTGACGAGGCTTCATGTCGAGCCGGAGAGCATACAAGTTCGAGGAGCGGAGAGCGTAATTCCCGCGCTTTCTGCGGCGCGGACGGCACCAGTAGCTATAGTTCCGCAGAGTGGAGAGCTTCGGGTTGGAGTTCCTGTCGTTCTCCAATCTTCTGCCCCTGTTGAGGCCTTCCCCGTGCAGGTCCAAGTCTCTGTGCAGCTCGAGCCAGAGGCAGAGGTTTGCATCGAAGATGTTCCGGTGGAGATTGTCCTGAGCCCGGCAATAGCTGAACACCTGGTGATGCCTCGCCGTGTACGAGTGTGGCTCCGCGGACCGCTGGAGAAGGTGCTCGCCATAGCGGCTCATGATCTCCGCGCTACGGTGTCCTATACGGAGTTGCTCCAAGATACTGTAGGAAGAGTCGGTGTCCAGATTGTAGCGCCGGAGGGGGCTGAGGTCTTCCGAGTGGAGCCACCATGGCTGCTCCACTGGAGCGTCCGCCGGGCACATGCCAGATAGGGGGAGCGTGTATTTTTGCTGGTCGTTGCGGCCGGAGCAGATGTAGTACGGTCTGGACGGAATCTTCCATGGTGAGTCTGGAAGAACGGATTCGTCAGGCCCAAACAGTACGTGGTGTGCCTCCAGAGCAGGCTGCTTTCCCGTTCGCCTCTATTGGGGCTGTGCTTAGAGCGCGGGCTGAGGAGCACCCTGAGAGAGTGTTTCTGGTGTTTTACGACGAGCACGGTCAGCGCTCCCAGTATACGTACGGTGAGTTTGCTCGCCGAGTGCTGCTAACGGCAAGCCTTCTGCGCCACTGCGGTATTCGGTCTGGTATGAGGATCGCGACTGCTGCCCATAACCATCCGGACACAATCGTGCAATACTTCGCTGCCTGGAGCATTGGGGCATGCGTAGTCCCCTTAAACATGACGGAGGAGAATCACCGGCTGCGTTACATCCTGGAGAATTCCGAAGCGCGGCTCCTCTTCTGCCGTGAGGAGTATATTGAGCGGCTGTCCGAGTTCTGCCCAGATGGCGTGGAGGTTATCCCTGTCTATGCGGACGAAGCTCGACAGGATGGCTTCCATGCGCTGTTGTGCCGTCGCGAACCTGAGTCAATCCCAGAAGAAGGTGACTTTCGGGAGCATGAAGCCCTCATCGTTTACACGAGTGGGACGACGGGGCTCCCCAAGGGAGTCATGCTCGTGCAGAGAAACCTCTTCGCGGATGGCTACGACATTGCCCAATGGCATGGGATTGATGCAGCGACGCGCATGATGTGCGTCCTACCAGTCCACCATGTCAACGGTATCGTTGTGACCCATGTCACCCCGTTTCTTGTCGGAGCATCGGTTGTGCTGAACCGGAAGTTCCAGACGGAGTACTTCTTCCCGCGTATCGTAGCAGAGGGTGTGCACATCGTGTCTATCGTCCCAACGATACTGGCGTTCCTGTTGGAGGCTGGGGCTGATCCGCTGAATGCTGTGCAGAATGGTTTCCGCCACATCATCTGTGGGGCTGGGCCGTTGACGTGTGAACTGGCACAGCGCTTTGAGCAGACCTACCGTATCCCTATCATCCACGGCTACGGGCTCTCGGAGACGACGTGCTACTCTTGCTTCCTGCCGGTTGGACAGGATTGGAAGGAGCATACGCACTGGATGCAAGACTACGGCTTCCCTAGCATTGGGGTGGCGATTCCTTGTAACGAGATGACCATCCACGACCGTTCGGGTAACGAGCTTCCCGAAGGTGAGCGGGGCGAGATCGTCATCCGGGGATGGAACGTCATGAAGGGCTACTTTGCTAACCCTCGGGCAAATGAGGAGGCTTTCACGTACGGCTGGTTCCGTAGCGGAGACGAGGGTTTTTACCGTACCGATGCCCAAGGGCGCCGGTACTTCTTCATCACGGGGCGGATCAAGGAGCTCATCATCCGTGGAGGGGTGAACATCTCGCCGCTGGAGATCGATGAGGTCATAGCCCGAGCACCGGGAGTGCGTGCTGGTATCGCAGTTGGATTTGAGCATGAGCTCTACGGTGAGGAGGTGGGAGCGCTCGTCATCCCGGAAGAGGGGGCGTCTCCAGAGGAAATCCGGCGTTTCTGCGCGCTCCACCTACCATTCCACAAGGCGCCGAAGGTCGTGCTCTTCACCAATGAGCTGCCGGTGACGACGACAGGCAAGTATCAGCGTACGCGGGTCAAGCATCTTTTCGAGCCTTGGCGAAGGGCACAGTTCAGCCCGGAGGATATCCTTGGGGAGTCGTCTCCTCCACGCGAAGGGCACGACTAAACTCTACCTGGCCCGTAGGGAGGCATTCCACAGCCTCCGGAGAGGTGTTCCAGCTAGGCTTTGGGGCATTTCAAAGGCGCGCGGGTGCTGTCACAACGCTCATGCGGGCACGCACCCAGGCGCTACGGCGCTGAATGTACGGCGTTGGGGTCCTTGGGGACCAGCGGCGGGGATTTGGGAGGACCGCTGCCAGTAGGGAAGACTCGCGCAGGGATACGTCTCGGGCCGATTTCCCGAAGTAGTGTTGTGCTGCGGCTTCAGCCCCATAGATTCCAGGGCCCCACTCTATGATGTTGGCGTACACTTCCAGAATACGGCGCTTGCCCCAGAAGGTCTCTATGAGCACGGTGAAGTAGGCTTCTGCAGCTTTCCGAAGGTAGGTTCGTGCTGGCAGAAGGAAGGCGTTCTTTGCCGTCTGCATGGAAATCGTACTAGCCCCATAGAGGCGGCGGCCGCGGAGGCGCTCGTTCCGGCGAAGGGCTTGCTGGATGGCTTGCCAGTCAAACCCATAGTGCTGGAGGAAGCGAGCATCCTCGGCCGCGATGAGAGCTCGGAAGAGCCACGGAGCTATCTCATCTGCTGGGGTCCATCGGTAGGAAATTCCCACCCAATCTCCCCGAAGGAGGTCCTCTACGAGCCGCTGCACCATCAGCGGGGTGCAGGGTGGGGGTAGAACGGCATAGAGTAATACCCAGATGACGGAACCGGTGTAGCCGAAGAGACAGCCATAGCCGAGGAAGGCTCCCAAACGGCGCAACCAGAAGCGGGACGCTTCTTTCTTCATCCGACCTCAGCAGCTCTTTGGAGCAGGGCTTCAGCGACGATTAGGTCGTGGGGGTAGGTGACCTTGATGTTCTCTGGAGCGCCATCCACGACGTAAACGGGGTGTCCAAGTAACTCAACAAGAGCAGCGTCATCGGTGGCTCGGAGCCCTTTCTGTGTAGCTTCAGCATAAGCACGTAGGAGGAGATCGCTTCGGAAGGCCTGAGGGGTTTGAATATAGCGAAGGGATTCACGTGGGAGAGTGCGGAGGACGTTCCTGCAGGCATCTAGTTCCTTTATGGTGTCAACGGCTGGAACTCCGGGGACCGCAGCTCCATGCCGACGTGCGGCTGCAAGGACACGCTCGAAGAGCTCCGCTGGAGCCAAGGGACGCACAGCGTCGTGGACGAGGATATAGTCTGCTCCGGCGACCTCTTCTGTCTGCAGGGCATTGGCGACCGAATCCTGGCGCTCTGGGCCGCCACACACGATGCGACGGACCTTCGTGAACCCTTGTTCGCGGCAGAGGTGGAGTAAGGACTCCTCGTATCCTTGCGGAACTGTAACGAGAACAGCATCCACGCTGGGGACCAGCTGCAGGGTGCGCAGAGAGTAAACAATCAAGGGGTATCCGCAGAGGTGGAGAAACTGCTTAGGGAGTTTACCCCCTATGCGAGTGCCCGATCCAGCGGCAGCGACAACAGCGACTACCATTCAGCGCCTTCAGTAGAGCTGGCGATATGCATTCAGAGCAAGCCCTGCCATTGCCATGTTGACAACGAGCGCAGAGCCCCCGGCGCTCATGAACGGCAGTGGCAGCCCGATTACGGGGACCAATCCTAGAGCCATGCCGATGTTGACAGTGGTGTGGAAGAACCAGATCCCACCGATGCCGCTCAATAGGAGGCTCCAGAAAGGCTCATCTTCGAGCCAGTGAGCGAGCGAAAAAACATGCCATAGGAGTCCGAAGAGCACAGCCAAGACCAGAACTGCTCCAAGGAAGCCGAACTCCTCAGCAGGGACACAGAAGATGAAATCGGTCCATTGCTTCGGGATGAAGCGGAGCTGTGTCTGGGTTCCCTGTTGAAACCCTTTGCCGGTCAAGCCTCCGCTACCTACAGCGAGGATGGACTGAATGACGTGGTAACCGCTGCCTCGTGGGTCTTCTTCAGGGTTGAGAAAAGCTTGGATGCGGGCTTGCTGGTGGGGTCTCAGCATCTGGTAGACAGTGGAGGTCCCCCAGCCGAGGGCGGCGAGAGCAGCACAGCAGAGAATCGCAACTAGCAGTGGCGGTCGAGTTAAGAAGATCAGCACTGCCCCTATGAGAAGCCCAAAGAGTAGCGCTGTGGCTCCTACGAGTGATAGTAGGACGACTGCCCCAGCGAGCAGCGGGAGCAATGCAAGGAGTGGGTGAGCCTTGCCCCAAAACAGTAGTGTTAGAGCCATGGCACCGAAGACCATAGCAGAGCCTGCGTCGGGCTGTAGGAGGACCAGGAGTGCTGGGAGCGATACCAGTGCTATTGTTGCCAACAGCGTCGGGAGTTGTCGGAGCGAACGGCCCTCCTGAGAGAGAAAGTGGGCAACAAATAGCAGTGTGGAGAGCTTTGCAAACTCTACCGGCTGGAAGGAGACTGCTCCCAGGGAGAGCCAACTCTTAGAGCCGTAGACAGTGCGGCCGAATGCTAGGACTGCAACCAAGAGGAGGAGCCCTATGATGTAGCCAACAAGGGCTATCTGCTCCAACCAGGAGCGTGGTAGCCACATGGCAAGCACCAATGCCCCAGCACCGATGGCGGCGTAGAGAAGCTGGCGCTGAAAGAAGGGAGCCATTTCAGAACTTGCCGTAGCACTGTAGAGGGCAATCAGTCCAAACGCCAGCGCAAGGCCCACGAGCAGGAGGGTTGTCCAGTCGATCTGCCGCAACGACCGCTGCAGCCTACCTGTGGGAGCGGATTCAGGCTCATAGAGCATCTGTCGAACAGCACCATGGTACGGGATGTGGGACTAAGCGCCGAAAAGCTTCACAGTAACGCTGCTGTGTCTGCAGCAGAATCTCCTCCGGCAGCTCCGGAGGTGGGGGCTGCTTGTTCCAGCCGAGTCGTTCTAAGTAGTCGCGCACGAACTGCTTGTCCATATCTACCAGTGCTCCGCCACGCTCGTAGTCCTCTGCCAGCCAGAAGCGAGAGGAGTCTGGGGTAAGCAGCTCGTCGATGAGCAGTAGGCTTCCATCAGCGGCGATGCCGAACTCGAGCTTGGTGTCAGCCAAGATCAATCCTCGCTGGCGGCAGTAATGCGCTGCATAGGTGTACACTCGGATAGAGAGTGTGCGTAGGCGCTCCGCCAGCTCGTAGCCCAGCAGATCCGCCATCGCTGCAAACGAAATTGGCTCGTCGTGCCCATTGTGGGCTTTCGTTGTTGGGGTAAAGAGCGGTTCTGGCAATGGGCTGCCGTGCTGGAGTCCTTCTGGGAGAGGAGTATCACCGACGCGTTGGGATTGCTGGTACTGCCGCCATGCTGAACCGGCCAGGTATCCGCGAACAATACACTCTACAGGGATTGGCTCCGTGCGACGCACTAAGAGGACACGCCCCTGGAGGAGCTCGCAGAAGTCGGAGAGTTCTGCTCGCTCCGGGGGAAGCTCCGTAGAGAGCAGATGGTTGGGGACGAGAGCTGAGGTCTGTTCAAACCAGAAGGCAGAGAGCTGTGTCAGAAGGATACCTTTGCACGGCACAGGCTGAGGTAGGACAACATCAAAGGCGGAGATACGGTCTGTGGCAACAATCAGGAGCCGTTCGTTGTCTACCTCGTAGACATCTCGGACCTTACCCCGTCGCAGCAGCGGCAGGGGGAGCTGCGTTTCAGTAATGGCCGGTATCGGAAAGCTCTGGAGCTGCATGGGGGATGTTCGAACGCACAAAACTACGCAGCTTGTTATGTCAGACTCTCGGTTGTAGTTGAGTTCTGGAGGGGCTCTTTCGTCTTTAAAAGCTCGAGCTGGGAAGGAGTGACATGGGGGCTATAGTGACAGAGGGGTTGACGCGGGTTTTCCGTACCCCAGTGAAACAGGAAGGGCTTCGAGGAGCGATTCGTTCATTCTTCCGCCGGGAATACCGAGAGCACGTAGCGGTCCGGAACATCACCTTTGAGGTTGCAGAAGGAGAGATCGTCGGGCTACTGGGTGCGAATGGTGCAGGGAAGACGACATTGTTGAAGCTGTTGACAGGACTGCTCTATCCTACAGCAGGGATGGCCCGAGTGCTAGGCTACATCCCGTGGGAGCGTTCTGATGCCTTCCGGCGACAGATTGCTCTCGTCATGGGGCAACGGAGCCAGCTTTGGTGGGATCTACCGGCTGCGGACTCCTTCCTCCTTCACCGAGCAATGTATCGAATCCCGATGGCTGAGTTTCAGCAGCGTCGCGATAGGCTTGCCGACATGTTGGGTGTTGCCGATAAGCTTCACGTACAAGTCCGACGCCTCTCTTTGGGGGAGCGAGTGAAGTGTGAGATTTTGGCAGCTCTCCTCCATGCCCCGCGCGTGCTCTTCCTCGACGAGCCAACCTTGGGGTTGGACGTCGTTGCACAGCAGACTGTGCGTGAGTTCTTAACAGCCTATAACCGCGAGACGGCAACAACGATTATCCTAACGAGCCACTACATGGCCGACATTGAACATCTGTGCCAGCGGGTGCTGATTCTGGAACGCGGCCAACTCCTCTACGACGGGGACTTACGGGAATTGGTCCGACGATACGCTGACGAAAAGTTTGTGCGGGCAGAGCTGATGGCCCCTGTAAGCTTGGATGCACTCGGCCGTGTAGGACGAGTCCACGCAAGTTACGACCGGACTGTTATCCTGCGGGTCCCACGCGCAGAGGCATCCCAGCGAGTAGCGTTGCTATTGGAATCGTTCCCAGTGGCTGATGTTGCGATAGAGGAGCCTCCACTGGAAGAGGTCGTGCGCTCTTTGTTCCGCCAGAGCTACTCAAGCTGTTGTAGGGAAGGGGGGTGTTAGAGCGCCGTCCGTAGCCGGCGGATTTTTTAAGTTTGCTTGTCAACCGCTGTTGATGGACCCGTAGTTCAGCTGGATAGAACACAGGTTTCCTAAACCTGGTGTCAGAGGTTCGAGTCCTCTCGGGTCCACTGAGGGCGGTCCTCCGGCAGAGGGAGGGCGAAAGGTAACCCATGTTCCACCATTCGGTGGGCTTTCCAGTTCTAGGCTGCCTCCGTAGAGTTCGACGATGCGGCGGGAGAGTGCTAGACCTAGACCTATCCCTTGTTGCTCGTGGAAGAGCCGTCCAGGCTGGTGGTAAGCGCGGATTCGCTGAGGGAGGTCAGGAGGAATACCCTTACCCCAGTCGCGAATCTCTGCCCAGAAGTATCCGTCGGCCTCCCATGTGCGGATAGCTACGGGAGAGCCCTGAGGAGAGAACTTGAAAGCGTTGTCGATGAGCTCCTCGACGACCTTGGCGAAATGTTCCGTCGGCATTGCAAGGCGCAAACCAAAAGCTCTTAGGGAGAAGCGGAGATCTGCTGTGCGGCCATGTTCTTCCCCCTTCATCAGCACGATATCTTGAAGCACGACAGAAGGTTCTTCCGTCGAGAACTGCCGCAGCTGCTGTACAAGCTCCGGGGCGTTGGCTAAAGAAATCCCACGCGGGCTAGAGCAGGAAGTTTTCCGTCAGCCGTAAGAGGCGGCGTGCCGAAGAGAGGATATCCTCGCTGAGCTCTCGCAGCTCTTGGGGAGTGAGCCGATCTGCGAAGACCTGGAGATGGGTAGCAGCCCCCAAGATACCATTGAGCGCTGTCCGAAGTTCGTGTGGAAGAGCGTACGTCAAGCTCTGCTCTAGCTCTGAAAGGCGCTGCTTGTACTCGGCTTGAAAGGAAGCTGAGCGGGCTAGGTGATGGCGGATGGTCTTCAGCAGAGCCTGAGCTGTAACGGGCTTGGTCAAGAAGTCGTCGGCTCCAGCCTGCAGTCCTAACCGGACCTCGGTATGTCCGGAGCGAGCGGTCAAGAGGATGAAAGGAGTAGAGGCCAGCCCCTCGTTGTGCCGAATGGCTTTTAGGACCCCGATACCGTCGACTTCCGGTAGGGCTAGGTCACAGAGGATGAGATCGGGCTTCTGTTCTAGTGCTGCTTCTATCCCTTGACGCCCAGTAGTTGCTACGGTGACTTCGTAGCCCTCTAGCTCAAGGATTCGGGCAATCCCTTGGGCCAAGTATTTAGCATCCTCAATGACCAGGATCTTCGGCATCGCGGCTCACCCTCAGAGAGACTCTACAATTGGAAAGCGAAGGGTGACAAGCGTACCACTACCGAGACGGCTCCGAATGTGGATGCTCCCTCGGTGTAGCTCCGTAAACTCTTTAACGAGCGTCAGTCCCAAACCGACGCCGGGGATGCCGTGCGTGCTGGAACCCCGAAAGAAAGGCTGGAAGAGTTGGGGGAGCTCCTCCTCTGGAATCCCAATTCCATGATCTTCCACTTCGACGACGGCTGTGCCCAGCTCCACCTGTAGCTGCAGATGGATGTTCTGGTTCATCTCGGAGTACTTGGAAGCATTCGTTGGGAGGTTTGAGGTTTAGCAGGATGAACCGTAGGACCTTCGGATCTCCACGCACATAAACGGGCTCTTCTGGAAGTTCCATCAGCAATTGCTGGGCTTTAGCAGTCAACAGTGGCTGGATGCGCTCGTTGGCTTCTTGGCAGACTGTCTGCAGGGGGACGGGCTCAAAGATCAGCGAGCGGCGGAGGGCATCTAAAGAGCTCTGATTTAAGAAGTCGGCAACCAAGGTAGTAAGGTCGTAGACACGAGCAGCAATGTTACGGAGCTCTTGCTGGCGCTCTGCTGCAGAAAGGCGGTCGAAGTAGTTCTGGAGGAGCTCTACCGAGAACTGGATCCCGGCCAGGGGGGTCCGGAACTCATGGGCAATTGTGCTCATGAGCCGTGAGCGAGCCACAGCGAGCTCTTGCTCATGTTCTAATGCCTCTTGGAGCTGGCGCCGGAGGTGGTGCTGGAGGGTGATCTCTGGGGCGTAGATTCGGAGTCGCTGGTAGGTGGGTAGCCAGAAGATGTGCTGGAGCCAAGCGTGCTCCCCGAGAACGACTTCCCGAATCCAGGGCTTCTCTGGTGACTGCCGTATCGCTGGTAGTTGTTCCCAGATGCCTTCCAACCAGGGGTGGATAGGAGAGAGCTCATGAACGGGCAGCAGACGGTTGGCGGCCGGATTGGCGTAGGTGACAGTCCCATCCGGGGTCAGCTCCACAATCGGAATTGGTGAGAGTTCGGAGAAATTCGCCAGGTACTGAATACGCTCTTCGGCTTGCTTCCGTTCGGTAATATCTGTCCCGACTTCTATGATGCGCCATCCGTCATGCTGTCGGGCTTTGACAGCCAAAAGCTCCAGGCCAGTAAGGCTCACCGTTCTTCCGGAAACAGCGATATACCATGCGCAGAGGAGGAGCATCCGGCGTGTTGAGCCACTTTTCCCATGCTTCCTCTACCGCGGCTCTATCTTCTGGATGGACGGTGGCCGTGCCCGAGACTGTCGAAAGCTCTTCCAATGTATAGCCTGCAATGGCGGTGAAGGCAGGGTTGACGTAGACATCCTCTTGGCGACTGAGGTCAGAGCTCACAAAGATTTCCACGACTCCTACTGGGAGTGCTTCCACAAGTGAGCGATACCGATGTTCACTCTCCGCTAGGGAACGCTCCAAGAGACGGCGCTCGGTGATGTCGATACCAGTTCCTACAACCTCTGCTACGGTGCCACCATCTGAGTAGAGGGGTTCCAGCGTATAAAGCAGCCATCGGTCATCATGGGCAACCTCGATCGTTACTCGTTCACCGGCGAAGGCACGCTCTAAGAGCTCTGAGGGGAAGCGCAGTGATTCAGGGAGCTCGTCTATTGGACGCCCATAGATGGTCGCAGTGGTGTAGCTGCTGGCTAGCTTACCCTCACGGAGGGCATAGAAGACCGTGCCATCCGGGCGGTGCTGGAGGCGGAAGACGATTCCATGGAGGTTCTGCACCGTTCGTCGAAAGTCCTCCTGGAGAGCCTGCTGAAAAGCCTCCTCGGCCCGTTTCAGGGGAGTGATGTCAATACATACCTGGACGATGCTTTCCAATTGCCCATCGGAGCGGCGCTCAGCGTAGAGGTAGCTATCTAACCAGACGACCCCACCACTACGGTTGTAGATGCGGTAGTCTATGCACTGTACGTCTGGGAATCCAGCTCTCTGCCATTCTCGCCAGAAGCGGAAGACGCGCTCGCGATCTTCGGGGTGGATCATCTCAATGAGCTCACGATCGGAGAGGGCTTCAAACTCAGCCAGGGTGTAGCCGCTCTGGCGTTCGAACTCGCGGTTAGCAAACAGGTAGCGACCTTCATGGAGGCCATAGCGGGTGATGGCAATCGGGGCATGTTCTGCCAATGTTCGGAAGCGGTGTTCGCTGTCGCGGAGTTGCTGCTCTAAGCGGAGCCGTTCAATTGCTATGCCCAGCGAGGAGGCTAGGATAGTGAAGAATTCACGGGCGCCTTCTCCCAGCTCTAGGGAAATGTGATGTACAAGCTGGAATGTCCCCAAGAGCTGTCCTTGAAGACCGACAATAGGGTAGCTGACTGCGGCGCAGACGCCAAGTTCGCATAGGCGTCGACGGTGTGGCTCTGAGAGGGGGTAGAGCTCAATATCCGGTACGAAAATTGGTTGCCGAGTTCGAGCAACAAAGGCAGCAAGGGTGGTCTCGTCCGTCAGCGGTACCGTAGGAACAGCCTCGGGAGGAAGGCCGATAACCGCGATAGGTACAAGGCTGTTTCCTTCCAATAGCCGGATACTCCCACCCCGGAAGCCTAGCTCTCGGCATGCCTGAGCGAGGAAGTATTTGCAAAGTTCTGAGATGCTCTGGCTGTGGAGTGCTGCTGTTGCAACGATGCGTAGGGCAGCAAGCTCCCATTCTCGCTGGCGCTGGAGACGGCGTTGCTCTGTGATATCTACTCCAACGATCAATACAGCGGGAGCCTCTCCGTGGGTGACAATCCTTGCGGAGATAAGCACTTCCCGATGGAAGCCACCACGATGGAGGAGGCGAGTGTATCGAGGTGGTAGAGCAGGGTACTGAGCACACTGCAAGTCTTGTATCCATTCTCTGAAGGTACTGCGCTCTTCTGGGGCCACGAGCTCTAGTACTGGAAGCCCTACGAGGTCCTGCGGGGAGAGGAGTCCAAGGACATCAGCTGCTACCTGGTTGGCGTAGAGCACCTTCCCTTCACGGTGGAGTATGAGAGGAGCTGGGAGCCATTCCAAGAGCTCTCGGTAGTGTGCTTCGGAGCGCTGAAGGGACTGCCACAGTTCGGCGTTTACCAGCCCGATCTGAACGAAGCGACCGAAGAGTAGGGCAAGCTCTGCCTCCCTTGCTGAGAATGGAGGGTTCGTGAAACGAGCCAACCCTAAGGCTGCTTGTTGGTTGCCAACACGCAGGGGGATACTGATGAGGTGCTCGACGGCAGGAGGCGTCCAGCCTTCTGGATAGTAGCTATGCGGATGTTGGTGAGCATTATTGAAGACGGCTGGGGAACCACGGCATAGAGCGCTTCCAATCAAGCTGCGTTCTACTGGAAGAGTACTTCTCGCAATCGCTGTCAATTCAGGCGAGGAAGTAGTGTGCCATCTGGACAGCAGCAGATCCCCTTCGCGAGTATACGGGATGGCCGAGTCCAATGGGAGTAGGGAGAAGAGCGTTTGGACTGTCGTGGAGAGTAGCTCCTCCATAGGGCGGAGCTCTAGCAGAGACTCTAGGATGAGGAGGAGCTTCTGGTAGTGCAGACTCTGCTGGCTACCGGGCTCCTGTCCTTCCGCAGGCCGCAGGAACCAGAGGAAACCGTTAGGGGCATCGTCCAGGAACCTCAGAGGGATGATGGTTCCATGGATCGTGAGGGACTCCTGCTGTTGCGATCGGAGCTGGAGGTCCAACTCCACGCTGCCCTCTTGTATGACACGCTCCGCAAAGGACAGTGACCGATACTCTGCAGCTGGGGCGAAAAGGTCTTCGATGGAGGACTGATGAAGTTTCGCAGAGCCCCAGCCCGTTAGACGCTCCACTGCCCGGTTGCAGTACTAGATGTGGCCTCTCTGGTCCGTGACGATAACAGCCTCGGGTATGCTGTCGAGAAGGTTCCAAAGAGACCGTAATCCATCAGATGCTATCCGGTGCCGTCGGTTGCGGAGTATCCAGGCAAGAGGGATCGGAGGTGCTGTGCCGTGAACGGTTCTAACAGGAGGCCATCTGGGGAAAGCTTAGGGAAGCTCTGGAGAGCGAGATCAACGGTCTCTGGACTGCCGGCGAGGATCAAGGAAAGCCCGTCGCAGCGCTGCTGTATCGTTGGCAGGAGAGGGAAGTCATCTTCGTGAAGTCCAACTAGAGCCACCCGAGGCTTCGGTAGAGCCCCTCGGGCAGTTCTTGGATGAGGTAAGCGACATATTCGCGAGGCCTGCACGTTGGCAGACATGCCGTAGGCGCCGTAGAAGCCGTAAGCTACCAGCAGTGATTACGATGGAGTTAGGCTGGGCTACCATGGGTGAGAGGCCCAATCAGACACGGATTTTGTCGGTAAAATCTCACCAGGCTTTAAGGCGCCAAGCGTTCCCGAACCCATGCACCCTCATGCCAGCGATACTGGATGCGATCGTGGAGCCGATGTGGACGGCCCTGCCAGAATTCAATGCTGGAGGGCACAAGTCGGTATCCTCCCCAAAACGGCGGGCAAGGGATGTCCTGGGCTTCGTACCTCTGGGCTAGTTCGCGGAAGCGCTCTTCCAGGAATGCCCGGCTGGGAATGACGCGGCTCTGAGGCGAGATCCATGCGCCAATCTGGGCTTCTCGCGGTCGGGTACGAAAGTATGTTGCGGCTGCTTCAGCACTAAGGCGCTCTATGCGGCCCTCTACTCGCACTTGGCGCTCCAGTTCTGCCCAGAAAAGGACTGCAGCCGCTTGAGGGTTGGCCTCCAGTTCCTGTGCCTTTCGACTCTGGTAGTTGGTGAAGAAGACCAATGCTCCATCTTCTATGCCTTTCAGCAGCATCATTCGGACGGATGGGGAACCTTCGGGAGTTGCCGTAGCTAAGGCCATGGCTGTAGGTTCTGGCAACTGAGCGGCAATTGCTTCCTCCAGCCAGCGTTGGAGGAGTTGGAGTGGTTCGGAGGGCAGATCGGCTTCATCTAACACCATCATCCGATACTCGCGGCGTATGCGTTGCAACTGCTCATTGAGCTGGTCTGCGTTCATCATATCTCTGAGCGCTGGGCTACCGTAGCATGTCCTAAAACCACAGGGTACGGTGGCAGGACCTCCCCTCGGGCGATTCGATCTAACTTACGCCGAAGTAGGGTACGGCGAACGAGAGAGAGGCGGTCTACGAAGTAGACGCCGTTGAGGTGGTCCATCTCATGCTGCAGAACACGCGCTAAGAGGCCGTCAGCGGTAATCCGGTGCTCACGCCCCTGGAGGTCTATGTAGCGTACCTGGACGGCAGCTGGCCGAATGACGGCGTCCCGAAGCTCTGGCAAGCTAAGGCAGCCCTCTTCCATCTCTGATGTCTCCTCTGAAGTTGCCTCAATTGTGGGATTGAGGAGGACGAGCGGTTCCTTCATACCCTCATCTTTACCGATGTCCACGACGATCAGCTGCCGAGCGACCCCAACTTGGTTCGCTGCTAGACCAATACCGTGGGCATTGTACATCGTTTCCAACATGTCCTGGGCTAAGCGGCGGACTTCAGGGGTGATGTCAGCGATGGGCTCAGCTACTTGCCGAAGTACTGGGTGATCGTAGAGGTAGATGGGCAGGATCATCGGGTGTGTGGCCCCGGTTGTCCGACGGCGTTATGCTGGCGAATGATGTCTAACAAGTCCTTGATGTCACCTAAGACGTAGTCGGCTTCCACCTGTTGGGTTCCGAAGACGTCACCATATCGGGCGAATGCGGTAAGCATGCCAACTTGTTTTGCACCGACGATATCTCGCTCTGCCCAGTCACCAACCATGATGGCTTCCGAGGGCTGGACGCCGAGGCGCTGCAGTGCTAGTAGGAAGGGGCGTGGACTTGGCTTACGTTCACCGGTGTCGTCGTAAGTGACAACGACATCGAAGATGTGGTGGTAGCCGATGTAGCACAACCGAAGCCACGCTTCTCGAGCGGGGGCGTCGGAGACGATACCGAGTCGGATCCGCTGCTTGACCAGCTCCATGAGAGTTGCTGTCACGTGAGGGTAGGGTTTCAGCGCAGCTTCGCGTGCCCGCCGGTAGGCAATGATGCCGGCTGAGAGGATACGGTAGTCTACATACCCGAGCACTTCGCGAAGGAGCTGGTCGAAGACCTGCTGGTACTCGATTCCCATCTCACGGTAGATGCGGTCGATGTGGGAACGAACCGTCTCGGGGCTCAGCTGAAGTCCGGCGTCAATCATGGCGGTAACAGCGGCGTCTATCGCCTGCCGCTTCATTGCCATGAAGTCTACGAGCGTGTTGTCCAGATCGAAGATGACGGCGCGGATCATGTCGTTGGCTAGCGGCGGTCGCACAGAAAGAGGGCAGCGAGTGTCAAAGCTAACGTGAGGG
Organism: Candidatus Kapaibacterium sp.; assembly: GCA_025059875.1. Classification (NCBI taxonomy): domain Bacteria; kingdom Pseudomonadati; phylum Bacteroidota; class Eximiradiia; order Eximiradiales; family Kapaibacteriaceae (SeqCode); genus Kapaibacterium (SeqCode); species Kapaibacterium sp. (SeqCode). The sequence continues at coordinate 161,515 of JANXCT010000004.1, read as the reverse complement.
CGCTGATCCAGGCGCCCGTTCGGAAACTGGAAGAGTCGTAGCGCAGCTCCACAGTGTGGGAGCCTGCAGGAATGGGTACAGCACGCAGGCTGTGGTAGGCCCGGAGCAATGGTACTTCAGTGCCATCCACGAAAGCTTTCCAGGCGGGGTACCAAATCTCGCTGAAGCAGAGGAGTCCGGGCTGTGCGGTCTCTACCTCCCAGCGCTGCCAGTTGTGCTCGTAGACACGACAGCGGATTGTATGGTGGACAGAGTCGGGAGCAGTTCCCGGGAGTGGAATGCCAGGGTCAGCTTCTATAAGGGCCTCCAACTGAGGTTGGAGCTCTCCGCGGCGTAGGATCGCTTCTGTGCTGTCGCTGGGGACTACTTTGGCGCGGTAAACCATCCAAGCTCGGGGGAAGGCGCTCGGGCGCTCTCGGAAGTACATCCGTTGGGTTGGGGTGTCCAAGGCTATCTGGTAGCGGATGTTGAGGAGGTCAAAGGTGGCATCCGCAGTCGGCAGTGGAGGATTGCGGCGCTGGAGTCGAAGCGGGTTGTATCCCTCATACAGCATGATGCTGTCCAGCAGCCCTTGGTTGCGGAGCATCGCCATGCCGAAGTCAGCTCGCATGGAGACGCGGAAGAGGGTGTCCGGAGGCTGGGGCTGTAACATTTGCTTCAGAGCCGGCGAGAGGCTGTACAGTTGTTCCGGCCGGGTTGAAGAGCGGGTGAAGGAGGCATTAGCGTGGAGAAGGTCGCTAAAGAGCACTACCCCTACGCTCACTCCTGCAACGAGGGGAGGGAGCCATCCTCGCCAGAGAGCTACGGCGACGAGCCCTGTCAACACGGTCACTACGAAGGCGACCGTGCCTTCACTCTGAAGCATTGGTACGAAACGCTCCGGTGCCCCAACCATTGTTGGGAGCACCCCGATGCTTGCAGCAAAGGCAATGGCAGCTACTGGTAGGCTTGCCCAAAGGAATTGCCGTAGCAGTTGCCGCTGGTGCTGGCGTTGCCACAGCTCATCAAAGCCCCAGGCAGCGAAGATGCAGAGCGCTAGTGTGGCGAAGAACAAGATCCGCGGTGGTACCCGGAAGAGCGAAAATCCTGGCAGTTGGTAGAGCAGCGGGAATAGGAAGCCATACTTGCCAAGGGCGAAGAGCACCGAGAAGAGTGCTGCGAGCAACCAGAAGAGCCCAAACGGGGTCCGCCATCGGCGCATTACTCCGAGCATCGCCAGAAGGAGTATGGGGATGCCAGCGTAGAACGCGGTCTCCCAGTAGTGGTAGTAGCGGGTATCGGGCAAGTAGTATGGCACGTGTTGAACCCCAGCCGGTTCTGTGCTCCCGAAGAGCTTGGGGACGACCAACGTGAGGAGCTGGCTTGGATGCAGAGAGACTTCTGCAGCCCACTCCATGCCCTGACCACTCGCCCGCTCAGAGTACGAAGCCAACTCTTGGCTCGGGAGGAGCTGGACAGCGAAGAGTCCTGCTGCCAAGAGGAGTGGAGTGACAGCCCAAGCTGCCTCAGCCAGCCGTGCGACTTCCCATCCATGTGTCCGAACTCGCATCCCAAGAAGCCATACAGCAAAGCCGCCGAGGAGGAGGTACTCGTAGAGGATAGTCTGCGGATGACCGCCGTGGAGGCTCATTCCTAGGACGAGCCCTGCCAGCAAAGCCCATTTCCACCGTGCCTCTTCTACGGCACGCTTGAGGAGCAGTAGGACCCACGGTAGCCAGGCTAGGTGGTAGACAATCATCGGATGGATCACGTGATGCGTAAGGATGCCAGAGAAGCCATAGCCGATCCCAGCCACGAGAGCTGCAGCAGCACTAGCTCCGAATCCCCGACTGAGCTGGAGCATTCCCCACTGTGCCACGATGAAGTGGAGGATCACCAATGTTTGGGCAGCCCAGAAGGGGAGCGTCCCAATGGTAAGCTGCACTAGGCCTAGCAAGCTGTGGGGCAGGTAGAAGAAGGCTACTTGTGGGTCCGCCAGGAAAGGCATTCCGCAGAAGGCGTACGGGTTCCAGAATGGGACTGTGCCGCGGGCCCAGTGCCGTGCAGCAAAGACCTGGTTGGGGTAGAACTGCTCCACGAAGTCTTCCCAAAAGAAACGCGAGCCCGTCAGATTGGGCCAGAAAAAGACCACTGTAGTGAGCGTGAACAGGACTACCGCTCCCCATGTAGGCAGTGTCGGCAGTTGGGGAGGCCGTGCGTAGGTCTGAAGAGGCTGTTGCAGGCGTCGTCCCGGACGGGGGCGGGAGCTCTTCATGTCTTCACAGCGGACTCGTAGTAGTTCGGCAGACCGTCAAAATACAGCTTCTCAGCAGCTCTGGGGCAGCGTAGCAGCCATCCCCAATAGTCGTTCCAGCGGCTGCCGCGCACGCGACTGGAGCTCTACTGGCACATGGACTTCGAACTCCTGTGGCGAAAGTAGGCAGTGATAGAGCTTCGGCAAGCTGTTGAGCCGCATGTAAGGGCAGTGGGTGCAATGGCAGTTGTCGACTGCTGGCACGAGGAGGAGCTCAGCCTTAGGGAGAATGCGTCGGAGGTGGATGGAGAGGCTATGGTCGGTGGCGAGGATGACTCGGGAGGGTGAGTGCTTGGCCGCATACTGTAGCAGCTGGCTGCTAGAGCCAACGAAGTCGGAGAGCTCTTGGACTTCTGGCGGGCACTGCGGGCTACATAGAATGAGTGCATCCGGGTACTGGAGTCGCCAGCACTTCAGGATTTCTACAGAGAAGCTTGTATGGACAACGCAGGCACCGAACCAGCTAACGATGCGACGTCCTGTCCGCTGCCGGAGGTAGTGGCCGAGCTCATAGTCTGGGACTAGCAGGAGGGTTCGGTCAGCCGGTAGTTGCCGTACGATGTGCTCGGCAGTTCCGGTAGTGATGACGATGTCACCGAGGGCCTTCACTGCTGCGCTGCTCTGGATGTGTACCAGAGCAATCGCCTCGGGGTACATCTGCCGAAAGCGTGCGAAGAGCTCAGGCGGACAGCTCTCTGCTAGTGAGCAGCCTGCGAGGGGATCGGGGATGAGGACCTGCTTTTCAGGGCAGAGGAGTTTGACCGATTCTGCGATGAAAATGGTCGCAGCAACGACGAGTGTTGGGTGGGGCAGACTGAGGGCTGCCTGTAGTAGCTGGAGTGAGTCCCCGACGACGTCCGCGACCTCCTCAATCCCGTTGCCCTGGTACCAGTGGGCGAGGATAGCGGCGTTGTGGCGCTCTTTCAGTTCTTGGAGTGCATGGGCCCAGTCGGTCACGGTCCAGGTTGAAGTAGGCTCGGCCACAGACATTTACGGCCGAGGTGCTGTCCAGACCTCCTCCACGACACCTGCTCGGTGGTTTGCCCAGCGGGCAGCAACGAAGAAGTAGTCGGAGAGCCGATTGAGAAAGCGCACTACAGCGGGGTTGAGGGACTCAGTCTGCGCTGCAGCGACGGTTGCCCGCTCGGCTCGGCGGCAGACGGTGCGAGCCAGGTGGAGATACGCGGCCGCGGGACTCCCTCCCGGAAGGATGAAGTTGCGCAGTGGAGGGAGTTCATCCTCATACGCATCTATCCGCTTCTCCAGCCATGAGACGTGTTCGTCTCCAATCGTGGGGATGTTCTTCCGTGTTAAAGCCTCTTCGGGAGTTGCAAGGTCGGCACCCACGATGAGGAGCCAGGAGCTGATGGTGCGGAGGTCGTCTGCGAGCTCTTCGGGAAGTGCGTAGGTCCGGACGATGCCAAGGACGGCGTTGAGCTCGTCCACGGCCCCGTAGGCTTCCAAGCGTGGGTGGGATTTCGAGACGCGCTCGCCGCCGAAGAGTCCTGTTGTACCATCGTCGCCAGTGCGTGTGTAGATGCGGAGTGCCATAGCGGCTTAGGGCGTATACTCAAACGTTTCGCCGGGTTTCAGGATGACGACGCGTGCCCGTTCACCAACGAGGCGAGCAAACTCGTGCGGATCTTGCTCAATCAGCGGGAAGGTGCCGTAGTGCATGGGAATAGCGACTTTGGGACGCAGGAATTCTACTGCCCGAGCGGCGTCAGCGGGATCCATCGTGAAGTAGCCTCCGATGTGGAGTAGCGCGATGTCCAACGGAAATTTCTCGCCGATGAGGCGCATGTCAGAGAAGAGGCAGGTATCTCCAGCGTGGTAGACGTTGACGCCATCCAAGTGGACAACGAACCCAACGACGGGCACGACGTGGAAGGCTAAGGTGAAGGTAACGCGGATTCCGTCGGTAACGGGCACAGTCCCGCCGACATTGCCACCTATGACGGAGATCCCCCGAGCCTGGGCTTTCTGTGCTAAGTCAAAGAAGCTCACGAAGACTGCACCGGTACGGCGGCAGATCTCCACCGCATCGTCGAAGCCATGATCTGCATGCTCGTGCGAGACACAGACGACATCGGCCCGCTGGACGTCCGCAGGGCTCCGTAAGGGGCTCTTCGGATTGCCTGTGATGAAGGGGTCAATTAGGACAACCTTACCTGCCCCTTCCAACTGGAAGGCTGCGTGACCCAACCAGGTGACTCGCACGCTCGCCATGGTGTGGCTTCAACTCCATGGAACTGGCTACAGTTGGCCACAAAAATAGGGAGGGAGCCCTCATCAGCCGCGGTAGGAAGCGTGGCTTGGAGAGTTTGGGGGTAATATTGGGCCGTTCTAGTTGGCATGTGCCACCAACCAACCTAACTGCCATGGCGTTGTTGAACCGTATTCAGGGCATTTTGCTTCGTCCGCGCGACGAGTGGAACGCGATTGTTCAGGAGGAGCCTATGCCGTCAGCTCCGGTGGCGGGATATGTCCTTCCGCTGGCTCTCTTCTCGGCCGTCTGCAGCGTGATTGGATACGGTGCCGAGGGTGTTCTATGATGGGGGTACACTTCGGAGGCTGGGAGTGGGGGATTTGGACGGGTGTCTTCGGACTCTTGGAGAGCCTCATCGGAGTAGGGATTGTCGCTACGATTGTCAATGTACTAGCGCCGTCGTTCAGGGCGCAATCCGATTGGGGACGGGCACTCCAGCTTGTAGCCTACTCGTGGACCCTGGCGTAGATCGGGGGTATCTTCAGCCTATATCCTGCTTTGGGCTGGCTGGGGGCGATCTTGGGCCTCTACGGGCTGTATGTGCTCTACTTGGGACTGCCCGTGATAACGAAGGTGCCAGCAGAGAAGCATCTGGGGTACTTCGTCGTGAGCCTCATCGTTGCTTTGGTGGTCTACTTCATTATTGGGGCAGTGACGAGCTCGCTCGTTTGGGGAATCGTCGGAGCACCGACGGTGCGGTTCCCGTAGAGAGTCCTGTGCCAGGATTCAGGGTTCCTCCTGCCGGAAGAGCTCTCGGATAGGCTGTAGGTGGCGCAGGAAGATTGGGAAGGCAAGCGCTATGATGAGGAGCGTGTGCTGGAGCATGCTGGGGCAGGGAACCTGGAGGAGAAGTCGCACCAAGGGTTCTGGAGCTGTGGCAATGAGGATTGGCGTGCCGATCGTTCCCGTCATGTTCCCGACGTGCACATTGCGACGGATAGCGAAGTAGCCCGTCAGCCATAGGAGACACCAGAGCAGTAGCGGAAGCCAGCTCATAGCGATGAGCGCTCCAGCGGCGGGAGCCAAACCTCTGCCGCCAGCCCAACCCAGGAAGAGGTTGTAGTTGTGCCCAACGACGGCCATAACAGCTGCCGTTGCCATTACGTGGAATTCGGCTGTCCCACTCGGAAGGGTGGTGAGCCAAACAGCGCTGTAGCCTTTCAGCATGTCCATGAGGGCTACGACGATCCCTACCCAGAGCTTCCCCGTCACTTCGTAAGCGTTCGCTGCTCCAACGTTGCCCGTGCCGCGGCGCCGGATGTCCTGACCTGTGGTCCAGCGGACCAGCCAGTAGGCGCTGGGGATGCAGCCTATAAGGTACCCGCCCACTACGGCGCTGAGGAGTCGGACCACTTCCATTGCTGGCGGCGCATGAGCCGGAGTTGAACAATGGCTAGCAGCCCAATGAGGGCGAATACGACGTATGCTAACGCTGCCGCGTAGCCCATGCGGTCGACATGCTCGAAGGCGTTGACGAAGACCAAGTATACCAGGGTCGTTGTCGCACCCAAAGGGCCGCCGCGGGTCATGATGTAGACCTCCACGAACACCTGGAGCGCTTTGATGGTGTTGAGGACCAGCACGAAGGTCAGCATCGGACGCAAGAGCGGCAAGATGACCCAGCGGAGTCGCTGCCAGAAGTTAGCGCCGGCAAGGAAGGCAACTTCCTCGTATTCCCGAGGGATTGCCTGGAGTCCTGCCAGTAGGAGTAGCGTATAGTATCCCACGGATGCCCAGATGTCCATGAGCATGATGGCCGGTAAGGCAGTGGCGGGTTCTTGGAGCCAGCCACGTTCGGGGTAAGGTAGACCCAGCGATGCAAGGACAGCATTGGCGTATCCGTTGCGGGCGTAGAGGTTGGTGAACACCAATGCCAGCACCACCAGCGACGTCACCGACGGTAGCAGCAGCGTGCTCTGCCACAGCCCTCGCCAGCGCGTGCTACGGCTGTCAATGAGCACTGCCAAGAAGAGGGCTAGGGATACCGTGACCGGGACTGTCCCCAAGGTGAGGACTGCCGTGTTGCGGAGAGCCTTCCAGAAGAGAGGGTCGCTCCACAGAGTGGTGTAGTTCTGCAGCCCGACGAAGCTCTGGGGACCTGTAAGCGCGTTGTACTGCATCAGGCTCATGCCAAAGGCATGGAGCAGCGGGTAGAGCCAAAAGGCGGCGAACGTTACCACCCACGGGGTTAAGCAGAGCAGTATGAAGAAGCGCTCACTCTGGTGCATAGGAAGCCTGCCGTAGAAGCTGGTAGACGAGTCCTAGGGGGAGCCCTACGACGTTGTAGTAGCAGCCACGAATGCTTTCCACGAAGACAGCTCCGAAGGGGTCTTGGATGCCGTAGGCACCTGCTTTGTCCAGTGGGGATCCGGAAGTGACGTAGGCTTCTATTTCCTCGTCGCTCAGGCTCCGGAAGGTTACCTCCGTGCGTGCTACTCCGCTGAGGACCGTCATCTCAGGGACACAGATGACCACGACGCCAGTATAGACCTCGTGGGTGCGGCCGCTGAGCTGGTGGAGCATCCTACGGGCAGCGTCGGCAGAGGTCGGCTTGTTCAGGTAGGTGCCCTCCAGAACGACGGTCGTATCGGCCCCGAGTACGAAAGAAGGTTGGCGAGCGTGGCGAGCAACGGCCTGCGCTTTTCGTTGGGCCAGGCTGAGTACGTACTCCGAAGGCGTCATCCCGGTGCCGTCGTCAGGCTCTGCGAGTTGCGCAGGGTGGATAATGAAGGGAATCCCCAAGAGGCGCAGTAGCTCGGCCCGTCGGGGTGAGCGTGATGCGAGGACTACGAGGCGCCGGAGCTTGAGGAGTCCGGCAGGGGTTATCGGAGGTGCCATTCTATGGAGAGAGCTCGTGCCCATGCTGTCTCTGAGCCTGAGTTCCGCAACACGTCTACGATAGACACTCCAACGGCTGCTGTAGGTGCGATCCCAAGTCGGAGAGCCAAGCTGAGGATGCCCTGCCTACGACCGTTAACGGTGGAACCCAGCAGCACGTATTCCAGTGAGAGCTGTCCGAGGCGTGCGATGGTGTGTTCCCAACCTATGGCCATCCCAGGACGGCGCTGCCGCGGTGGGAGCTCCAACGGGTATCCCAAGGATAGGTGCCAGGCTGTTTCCCCGAGCCACCAACGGTAGCTCTTGCTGAGGGCCGTAAAGAGCCCTGAGGCAGCTATCGTGAACTGGCGGGATTCTCGCCGGTAGGGGCCCCAGCCTTGAGTGTGAACGCCGAACACCAGGGCGGGCCGTGCCGTAGTCTCCTCCAGGGCTCGGAAGCGGAGGGAGATGCCCGGAAAAGGCTGCCACTGCGGTGCACCGCTGCCGATGAGGTTGGAGGCGCTGAATCCAATCCCCACCATGAACCGCGAAAGTGGGGTGGTGAAACACTCCGCAGCAAGGGTGCCTTGGGGGAAGATCCCTGCACGTACCAGCAGCGAGCCACGGGGAAGGAGGCCGGCGGTCGGCACCGTGATGAGGTGCGTAGTCTCCACGGTTGCTCCCTCGCCGACAAGCGACCGGGCGAAGATGGCGGTGGGCAATACCACTGTTAGGACCCATCCCATCCGTTGCACCCTGCTGCTGGGAGTGTGGACGCAGCAGCTCGGAGCTGGATTGCTCAGTACGAGTAGGCGACCGTTGCGTGTTGAGCCTATGTGAGGCAGGGAGCACGGCCTCCGCTGTAGGTGCATGCGTAAGCGTGCATGGGTACTAGTAGCGAGCCTGTCCCCCTCTACAGCAGCGGACGGTGGAGGAGTAGGAGGGCGCGGATGGAGTAGGCCGTGTAGTTGCGGTACCGATGGGGCTGTTCAGCATCTATCCGGAAACTCTCACCCTGTCGGACCAAGAGCTCGTCGTTGGGGACTTCCACCAGCAGATTGCCTTCCACGACGACGCCATCGATCGGAGTAGAGAAGTGCCAGTAGCCCTCTGGAGGTAGCTGCTGTTCGCCAGCCAGGCGCAGCTCCAACCACTCTGAGTCGTCGGGGGCATTGACGGGGCGAAGCAATCGCAGAGCGCTGCCCCGGAGGGCACGGTCGGCGATGATGTTTAGAAGGTTTGTGGGATACCAGCACCGCCCGCCTTGGACGGTTCTCGCAATGGTGCATTCTGGGCTTGCTAGAGCTGCCAATGAAGAGCCGTAGTAAGCTAGAAGCTGACGCAGTACCTTCAGTGGGAGGCGCCGTTTTCCTTGCTCGGCGAGCGTAAGGAATGCCTTGGAGATGCCCAATCGCTGAGCCATTTCGGTGACCGTCCGATCATGCCGCTCCCGAAGGCGGCGAAGCTCTTGCCCCAACCGCTGCAACTCCATGCGGTGGACTCAGCTTTATTGGTCCTGCGTCTGTAGCCCCAAATTACGCATGCGAATGGAGGGTGCGCCATGCGTTTGCAAGGCCGTGTCTGCTTGGTAACGGGAGCCAGTTCTGGAATTGGCCGGGCTATTGCACTCCGCTTTGCGCAGGAAGGAGCCAACTTGGTGTTAACAGCGCGGCGGCAAGAACTCCTCCGCGAGGTGGCTCGTGAGGCTCAGCGCCTCTCGCCGCAGAGTGCGATCGCTGTTGTCCCAGCGGACTTGCGGAAACCGGAAGAGATTGAGCGGCTTGCTGAACAAGCATACCAGCACTTCGGGGATGTGGACGTTGTGGTGAACAACGCCGGTATCGGCTACTTTGCGCCAGCCACCGAACTAGAGTTGGACTGCATAGAAGAGCTCTGGCAGGTGAACGTGCGGGCTCCGATACTACTGACGCGGCTGGTCCTTCCACGGATGCTTCAGCGGCAGCAGGGGACGCTCCTCTACGTTGCCTCGCTTGCGGGGAAGTATGGAGTCAAGGGGGGCAGCGTCTACGCCGCCACGAAGTTCGCTCTCCGTGGGTTTGCAGAATCGCTCTTCCAGGAGGTGCGGCAGGCAAACATCCGGGTTGTCGTGCTCTGTCCAGGGTCAACGGCTACAGCCTTCGGAGGACCAACAGCATCGGCCCAGAAGCGAATACTGCAGCCAGAGGATGTGGCCGAAATCGCTCTCGCAGCTGTCCTCCTGCCTGTAACGGCGACGCTGAGCGAGGTAGAGCTGCGTCCTACGAACCCTTGAGTCGCCAATGGAGCAGTGGATAGCATACCTGCAGGAGTTGCCACCTAGTGGGGTCCTGCTCTTTGCCTTGGCTGTGACCTTCCTGGAGAACGTCTTCCCTCCATCCCCGAGCGACGTGTTGCTGCTTTTCTGCGGAGTCCTGGTGGGACTGGGGGTCGTGGATTTTGCTACCTTAGTGGTCGCGGCTACTGTCGGAAGCGTTGCGGGTTTCAGCGCGATGTTCTGGCTGGGCTACCTCGTGGGAGTTCGGGTCATCGATGTCGGACGGTTACGCTTCGTGCCCCTCGAGGCAGTGCAGAAGGTGGAGCAATGGTTCCAGCGGTACGGCTACTGGGTGATCTTGGTCAATCGCTTTCTGTCGGGGACACGGGCTGTCATCTCGTTTGTGGCCGGGATGTCGAAGCTGAAGTTCCCGCTGACACTGCTGCTGTGCACTATCGGCGCCTTTGCCTGGAATGCGCTCGTGGTGACGCTTGGATGGAGCGTGGGGCAGAACTGGCGGGCCATTGCGGAGGTGTTGCAGCTCTTCGGCACCATTGTGACGTTGCTGGTCGTTGGAGTGGTCGTGGGATGGTTCCTCTGGTGGCGAGTTCGGACGAAGAGGTCACAGCAGGCGATGTCGTAAGCTTAGTAATTGCGCCTTGGCGGGCTATGTGGAGACAGCTTGTCTGGCAGCTCCGACGGCACGGGATTGCGCTGGCTACAGCGATCGCAGTAGCGATGACGGTCGTGGACCGCCGTCCCTCGCTAACTACCCCGCCCGCTAAGGTCTGGGTAGAGCCGAGCGAGCTTGCGATGCAGAGGGCGGGGTATTGGGTCCTGCTCACTGAGCAGTTCCAGCGGGCGTGGCTCAACTAGTCTACTAAGAGGAGGCCTGTGCAGACGGTCCCCTCTGCACGCCGGAGTCGGTAGGCGTAGGGTCTAGGAGGTAGGTTCCGAAGGGCGTCTGCGAGGGAGCTGGGATCAGAGCTTTGGAGGAGGCGCTGGCCACGAAGGGTGAAGATCTCCAGGATTGCCCCCTGTGGAAGTTGCGGTAGTGCCGAGCCGGAGCGTACCCACCTCTGGGACAGTGGTGAGCAATCCAGCGAGGGCCGTTCAGGTAGGACGGCCGTAGGGAGGGCTAAGCCAAGCTGGTACTCCGCTACTGGCTCTGAAGCCACCGCGTCGAAGAAGCGGACGAGGAGGATACGGGATTGCTGGGTCCCTGCAGCTCGCAGCCAGCACTGGAAGCCCGTGTAGAGCTGGCGTGGACGCAGGACGAGAGTGTCCGTTGCCGTAAGCCTTCCGGGTTCGTAGCAGGTGTCGCCGAGGCAGAACCGGATGGCTGAAGGGGGGATATCGGTCGGGACAAGCTGGACGAGGAGTCGTCGCAGTTCCCTGCTGTTGTTGTAGAGTGCAGCACCACCACTGATCTCGCCTTCTGGCGGAGGAATGAGGACCGTCTGTGCCCAGACGAGACCTACCCCTTCTGGAGGCGCAGGCGTTATAGTGACCTCCACGGTGTGGGCGTAGAGGACTGCGCCGGAGTTGGCGTCGCGGAAGCGGAATCGCAGCGTAGCACGTGCTTCGGGCGTCGAGGCCTCTACGTACACGTAGGCTTTGAAGCTCTTCTCCTCTGCGCCGGGGGCGATGGTGACGGTGTCGGGCGAGACGGTGACACCCGGAGCGTAGCAGCTCGGTCCCCAGCAGAAGTAAGGAGCGCAGCCAAAGGTCATGTCAGAGGTGTCCATCTCCACAATGACCTGGAGTGGTTGGGAGCCGCTGTTGACGAGCGTTGCTGGAGCATTAGCCTCCCAACCCGGAGCGACCTGGATGGCTGAAACGCCCGACTTCAGGAGCAGTTGTGCAGCGGATGGGAGAGCGAGGAGCAAGACGCTAACGAGGGCTTTCACGACCATGGTTGGTGCGGCATATGGAATACATGCGGCTTAGTTCCTACGGTACCTGCTCGGCCCCAGACTAATCGGCCCTAGGGACGGCTGACTGTTCGGCATGGGGCGGTGTTGCTACGTTCGTCAGCGACATTGCCCGTTGCAGGCCGTAGCGGACAAGGTATTCCAGAACTGCGACGGCTCGTTCTACCATTCTGTCGCGCTCAGCCCATTCGTGGGATTCGAAGGGCGAGAGGACGTAGTCTGCCATCTGGCCAGGCTGGAAATTCCGGCCAATCCCACAGCGCAGGCGCGGGATCTGTTGGGTGCCGAGGAGGGCAATGACAGAGCGCAGGCCGTTGTGTCCGCCGTCGCTGCCCGAGGGCTTCAGATGGAGGCGTCCCAGCGGGAAGTTGAGCTCGTCCAGTACAACGACGATGCGGTCTGTTGGAACGCCCGTGAGGCGCTGGACCGCGTGGACCGCCTCGCCACTGCGGTTCATGTACGTCAGGGGCAGGATGCAGAGGACGGGCTCTCCAGCAATGGTGACAGATGCCTCCAACCATGGGCCGACCCCCTGCCGCCAGGTGCCACCGTACTTCCGGACCAAGGCCTCCACGACCATCCAACCGATGTTGTGGCGTGTCTCGGCGTACTCCGCTCCAGGATTCCCTAAGCCAGCGATGATCCACGACGGCGCTGTCATCAAATGGAGTCGTTGCGCCTACTCGGACAGAGGCTGTAGACGCCGTCGGCGTGCTGGAATTGCTGCGGTAACAGGGGGTACGGCGTAATATTGCGCCGCGCAGGATAGGTGCCACAGCGCGTTGATGGACATGCGGAGACAGGCGTTGCCATTCGTTGTGGTGGTGCTCACCGGGGCCCTTGGCTGGGCGCAACCTCGGCCACTGCCTCCTGTTCCGCCGACGCTGGAGGCCCCGATGGTTCCCCCACAGGGAGCTGCGGTCGCTATAGACCCGCGGATTGAAGAGCGCCTCCAGCGTGCTCGGGACCTACTACCCATCGAAGGTGTGTGGGTGCTCCGCCTGGAGAGCTTCGATACCACGGGTGGGGATATCCGGATGGTCCGCGACGACTACACTGTCCAGCTCCTCATTGCCCGCATGCAGGAAGGGAGCGAAGAGCCGATTTCGGCAACGATCATCAGCTCGCAGAGCCAGCGGTTGCCGATAGGGTCGGTGGTCGCCACTTTCCAACCGACAGCAGACTCAGCGCTGTATATTGCCGAGTGGCTCTTCCCGGGTTGGCGTGTTGCCCGCAGTGAGCTGAAGCTGGAGGGGAATGCCATAGCCACGGCGGAGATTCGCGATGTGCCACGCTATCCCCTGGTGGCCACAGTCCGGATGGTCAAGCTGCGTCCACGCCCGTGGCAGCGGGCCCCAGCGGGGCGGTGAATATCGGAGCCTTTCTGTTCGTCTTTGCGAGGCGGTGTAATCAGTAGCTGGCAGTAGGCCTCCATGGAGTGGACCTCCCACCGGGTTCGGCAGTCATTTCTGGACTTCTTCGCCGAGCGTGGGCATCGGATTGTGCCGAGTGCACCGGTTATCCCACACGGTGATCCGACGCTGCTGTTCACCAACGCGGGAATGAACCAGTTCAAGGACGTCTTCCTCGGGCTGGGCAAGCGTGACTACACGCGGGCAGCCGATACGCAGAAGTGCATTCGCGTCAGCGGCAAGCACAACGACCTGGAGGAGGTGGGGTACGACACGTACCACCACACCTTCTTTGAGATGCTCGGCAATTGGAGCTTCGGTGACTACTACAAAGCCGAGGCCATCGCTTACGCCTGGGAGCTGCTGACCCAGGTCTGGAAGCTACCCCCGGAGCGGCTCCATGCCACAGTCTTCCGCACCGACGATGAGGCCTATGAACTCTGGCGCCGTTACCTGCCTGCAGAGCGCATCCATCGCTTCGACGAGAGGGACAACTTCTGGGAGATGGGTGACACAGGCCCCTGCGGACCGTGCACGGAGATCCACTACGACCGCACGCCAGACCTGAGTGGCGGACGGCTGGTGAACGCCGGTACCCCGCTGGTCATGGAGGTCTGGAACCTCGTCTTCATCCAGTACAACCGTCGCGCTGATGGCAGCTTGGAGGAGCTGCCGGTCAAGCACGTGGATACGGGCATGGGTCTGGAGCGGATCTGTGCGATTCTGCAAGGGGTGGACTCCAACTACGATACCGACCTCTTCGTGCCGCTCATTCGGCGGATTGAAGAACTCAGCGGGCGGCGGTACCCGCGGGAGGATGTGCGCCATCCCGATGGTATCGCCATGCGGGTTATGGCGGATCACATCCGGGCTCTGTCGTTTGCGATTGCCGATGGTGCACTACCGGGCAACACGGGCCGGGGCTATGTCCTGCGGCGCCTCCTCCGGCGAGCAGAGCGCTTCGCCCGTACTCTGGGCTTCCAGGAGCCCGTGCTCTGGCGCTTGGTGTCGGTACTGGTCTCCATCATGGGCGACCCCTTCCCAGAGCTACGCCAGCACCAGCGGACAATCGAGCAGGTCATCGAGGCTGAAGAGGCAGCCTTCCTCCGCATGCTAGACCGCGGGTTGCAGCTCTTTGAGGAGGTCGTTGGGCAGGTGCAGCAGCAAGGTGAGCGTGTGATCCCCGGGGAGGTCGCCTTCCAGCTCTACGATACGTACGGCTTCCCGCTGGACTTAACCCAGCTCTTGGCTCGTGAGCGTGGGCTGGCGGTTGACACCGAGGGCTTCCAGCACCTCATGGAGGAGCAGCGCCGGCGCTCCCGTCAAGCGCAGAGAGTGCATCACGTGGAGGTTCATCTGGCCCCTGCGGCGCAGCAGCTCCGCACAGAGTTTACGGGCTACGAGGAGCTGGAGACAGAGTCCACCGTGCTCTACGTGGAGGGCAACCACGTCGTGCTGGAGCGGACGCCGTTCTACGTGGAGGCTGGCGGACAGGTCTCGGATACGGGGCAGTTGGTGGTGGGTGGATCCCGCTACGCTGTGGAGGACGTGCGCCGCGTAGGCGAGGCAGTTGTGCACATCTGTGCTAGCGAGGTTGAGCCACTGGTCGGGGAACGGGCCATCGCCCAAGTGGACCGCCGGCGCCGCTGGGCAATCATGCGGAACCATTCGGCGACACACCTCCTACACGAAGCGCTGCGGCGCATCCTTGGCCCTCACGTCCAGCAGGCAGGTTCCCTTGTGGCTCCTGATTACCTCCGCTTCGACTTCTCCCACTTCGGCAGGGTAGAGCCACCCCAGCTCCGGGACATAGAGGCGCTGGTCAACGAGAAGATTCGCGAGTCCATCCCCGTAGAGACCCGGATCATGCCGCTGGAGCAGGCCCGCAAGCTGCCGAACGTCAAGATGTTCTTCGCCGACAAGTACGGCGACATCGTCCGTGTCGTCATCATGGATGAGCGCTTCTCCGTAGAGCTCTGTGGGGGGACGCACGTGCAGAATACCAGCCAGATTGGCGCGTTCGTGTTGACGGCCGAAGACGCTGTTGCGGCGGGCGTCCGCCGTGTGGAGGCCGTCACTGGCGAAGGTGTTGAACGGTACGTGGAGCAGCTCCGGCAGCGGATAGAGGAACAGCAGCGGCATGCTGAACAGTTGGCTGAGCAGCTCCAACGCTTGCAACGAGAGCTGGAGCGGATGCAGTTGGAGCGTGAGCGTGCGCGGATTCCGGAGTTCCTCGCCCGTGCCCGCTCTGCCAATGGCATTCGGGTCGTTGCCGAACGCGTCGCCCTGGAGTCCATGGAGCAGCTCAAAGCGCTGGCGGATCAGGTTCGAGCTGCTCTGGGGACCAGCGGAATTGCTGTGTTGGCTACCGTCAGCGAGGGCAAGGTCCACTTGGTCTGCGTCGTCACGCCGGACTTAACGGAGCAGTATCCTGCAGGGAGGCTGGTGGCCCGGATTGCCCAAGAGCTTGGTGGAGGCGGAGGTGGCCGGCCCCATCTGGCAACTGCTGGCGGACGGCATCCGGAGAGGCTTCCAGACCTCTTCCAGCGCCTTCCAGACCTCATCGCCTCCTTCGGTGCAGAGGCAGTGCAGACCTAAGCCTGCTCTCCCATCAAGGCGCAGATAGCAGCAACGGAAACGATATCCTCCCACCGACAGCCGCGCGAAAGGTCGCAGTACGGCCGCCGGAGGCCCTGCACGATTGGTCCCAGCGCTTGTGCTCCGGCCAGGCGTTCCGTGAGCTTGTATGCGATGTTGCCGGCGTCCAGGTTGGGGAAGATGAGCACGTTGGCACGCCCGGCAACGGGAGAGCCTGGGGCTTTACGAGCTGCGACCTCTGGCACCAGCGCAGCATCGCCCTGTAGCTCCCCATCGGCCAAGTACTGCGGGTAGCGTGTTCGGAAGAGCTGTACGGCCCGCTGCACCTTCTCCACCATCGGATGCTGGGCGCTGCCTTTGGTGGAGAAGGACAGGAAGGCGATGCGCGGCTCGGTGCCCACCACGTGCTCTACGTTCCGCGCAGTACAGTAGGCAATCTCCGCCAGCTCCTCTGAGCTGGGGTCGGGGACCACGCCTGCATCGGCGTACGTCAGCACTCGGTCGGGGAAGAGCATGAGGAAGTAGCTGCTGACGATGCTGATGCCGGGGGCCATCCCAACGGTCCAGAGCGCAGCTCGGAGGACCTCCGCGGTTGCAGAGAGTGAGCCTGCCACACAGCCATCTACTTCGCCAGAGTCCAACAGCATGCCAGCGAAGACCAACGGATGGAGGACCTGCCGATAGGCCTCCTCCAGCTCCATCCCCTTGTGCTGACGGCGTTCCCAGAGTCGGCGAGCGAAGGTGTCCAGGAGTGCCGAACGCTGCGGTTCGATGATTGGGATGTCTCCCAGCGCGATACCATGGTGAGTGGCCACTTGGTGAATGGCCTCAGCATGTCCTACCAACAAGGGCTCCACGATCCCCTGGTCCCGTAAGTAGCGGGCAGCACGGAGCGTACGCTCATCCTCAGCGTCGGGAAAGGCAATGCGGCGGCGCAGCGCTGCCGCACGGGCGTGTAGCTGCTGCAGGAATTCCGGATTCATGGGAGCGGCAGGATGCTGACCGTTCCAGCCGGCAGCGAGGCCTGGAGCTGTGGTTCGGCCCGGGTTCCGGTTGCTACGATGAGCTTGGGGGTGTCGTCTGCGGTGAGCACCCACAGCTCGTCGCGAGCCGGAACGCTCCGGAGCTGCCGGATACTCCACCGCTGGAGGAGGCGGAGACCGCTGCGGGAGCGGACGTCCACCCGTAGGAGCCCTTGCAATGTGCCAATGAAGGCGAAGTCGTCGGCTGTCGTCACCAACCCTGTGATGCGCGTGCGCGCGGAGTCGGCTGCTGAGGGATAGACTGGTAAGCTCCCCAGGAGGCGGAGCGGTGAGAGCCCAACGAAGCTGAGTCGTGGGGCGCGGGGGGCCAGACCGTCTTCGCCACTGCCGGCGCTGAGGACGACGAGTTCCGCACCGTTGGCCCGAATGGCAGCGAAGCGCGGCGAAGGGGGTAGCTCCAGCGAGTCTACCAACCTCCCGGTCCGTGTATCCAGGACGAGAAGCCGAGAGCTCTGCTCCTCCAGCATGTAGAGGAGCGGTCCAACGGCCAGGGCGTACCGAATCGTACCGGGTACCGGCAGCGTCCGAATGAGCCGGAGCTGTAGGAGGTCGAGGATGCTGAGCATCCTGACCCCCTCGTGCCAGACGTAGCCCGTGGTCGCGTTCGGGAACGCCAACCCTGAGGGCGGGGCAGGGAGGGGGATGAGGGCCTGCTGTCGGTAGGATTCGGCGTCCAGCACGGCCACGGCGTTCGCCTGGAGGAGGAGGTAGAGGCTGTTGCGGAAGGCCACGACATCGCGGATTGGAGCCGGCGGGGGCGTGCCATTGGCCTCTCCGTAGGCATCGGCAAGCAGGACCTGTCCCCCTGGCTCTTGCCGTACCTGCAGCGTGGAGGCATCGGTGAGCAGTAGGAAGCGCCACTGCGGTGGGGCACTGTCGTAGAAGGGTTCGTCTCCGCAGCCCCAGAGGAGGGCCCACGCGATGGCGGCCAGCCACCTCATCCAGCCGCGTCCAGCAGGCGTGCCACCAGCTCACTGACCAGTAGGGTCATCTTCGGCTCGGCTTCCCGCGCTGCCTGCAGCACGTCCTCCAACGAAAGCGGCTGTAGCGCGTCGGGGAAGCACTCGTCGGTGAGGATGGAGAGCCCGAAGACCTCCATCCCCATGTGCCGGGCGACGATGACCTCCGGCACGGTGCTCATCCCAACGGCATCGGCGCCGATGAAGCGCAGGAAGCGGTACTCAGCGCGGGTCTCCAAGCTTGGCCCGCTCAGCGCCACGTAGACGCCCTTCTGCACCTTCAGCCGCAGCTCCAGGGCTATTTCCTCCGCTAGCGCAATCAAGCGCTGAGAGTACGGCTCGCTCATGTCGGGGAAGCGTGGGCCAAGCGAGTCGTCGTTGGGGCCAATGAGTGGGTTGTCGCCCATCAGGTTGATGTGGTCCACGATGATCATGAGGTCACCGCGGCGGAACAGGGGGTTGAGCGCCCCTGCAGCGTTCGAGATGATGAGCGTCCGCACCCCCAAGGCATAGAGGACACGCACGGGGAAGGTGACCTGCTGCAGTGTGTAGCCTTCGTACCGGTGGAAGCGCCCCTGCATAGCGACCACTGGGCGTCCCCGGAGGTGACCGAAGATGAGCCGCCCACGGTGCGACTCTACCGTTGCGATGGGGAAGTGCGGGATGTTCTCGTACGGGATGGCGCACTCTTGCTCGATGCGCTCAGCCAGCTCCCCCAAGCCCGTGCCCAGGATGATGCCGATGGAGGGCCTTATGGAGGTCGTCAGTTGGATGACTTCCACGGCATCCTGCATGTGCTGGCGGAGGAGCGAGACGGGTTGGCTCATGGCAGCCTCTCGTGCGAAAGTGTGGCAACGACTTGCTTCGGAGGACGTTCGCCGAAGAGGGCCGTACCGATGCGTAGGAGCGTAGCTCCTTCCTCCACGGCGAGTTCATAGTCGGCACTCATGCCCATGGAGAGGTGCGGGAAATCCTCGGGCGAGCTGCCGTAGCGCTGCCGCAGCTCATCCCGGAGGTGGCGCAGGAGGCGGAACTCCTGCCGCACACGCTGAGCCTCCGCTGGTGCTGGAATCGTCATCAGCCCAAGGAGGCGCACCGAACGTAGCTGGAGCACTGCTTCGGCAAGCTGGAACACTGCCTCTGGCTGGCACCCGTGCTTGCTTGCCTCCCCGGACGTGTTCACCTGCAGCAGAATGGGCACGACGACGCCGTGCTGCTCACCCCAGCGATTGAGTGCTTCTGCAGCCCGCTGAGAGTCAACCCCGTGGATGAGCGCGGCGATGGGCGCGATGAGCTTGACCTTGTTAGTCTGCACGTGCCCGATGAAGTGCCATTCCGCTTCGTACCCCCGCTGCCGGAGGTAGTCCGCCTTCCGATGCATCTCTTGGGCGTAGTTCTCCCCGAAGCAGCGGATGCCAGCTTGGATGGCCAGTTCTACAAGCTCCGGTGGGTGGCCTTTGGAGACAGCGACGATGCGGATGTCGGCGGGATCGCGTCCGACACAGCGTGCAGCCTCCGCGACTCGCTGCAGTAGTTCTTGCCAGCGGCTGCGGAGCAGCTCAACCGATGTCTCCGGTGGTGCCATCGCCTCTGCAAAAATAGGGTCATGCGGCCTCTCCTCTTGGACGCTCCCAGGCGCTGACCAAGACGCAGGCGACGGCGTCGCTAGTGACGTTCACCACCGTGCGGCTCATATCCAGCAGCCGGTCTACGGCTACGATGAGGGCCAGTCCCTCTTGGGGCAGCCCCAGGTTCTGGAGGATGAGCACCAGCATGACGATGCCTGCCCCGGGCACGGGCGCTGCCCCTACAGAAGCGGCCACCGCCATGGCGATGAGCGCCAGCAGTGCCCCGAAGCCAAGCTCGATGCCATAGAGCTGGGCAATGAAGAGTGTTGCCACCGCCTGGTAGAGGCTCGTGCCGTCCATGTTGACGGTGGCGCCCAGAGGGAGCACGAAGCCGGCAATGTCATCCCGTATCCCCAGGCCGTGGCGGCAGACGTGGAGTGTCGTCGGCAACGTAGCCGCACTGGAGCTCGTCGAGAAGGCAACGACCTGCGCCGGGAAGAGCGCTCGGTAGAACGCCCGTACCGACTTGCCCGCCAAGAAACGCAGCGCCAATGGGTAGGCTAGCCCCAGCATAAGTCCGAGGCCCAGCAGGACCGAGAGGCTGTACGCACCGAGCGCTGAGAGCAGCGACCAGTCCATCCGCAGTCCCGCCATAAGTGCGAAGACCCCTACAGGCGCCATCCGCATGACGATGTTCACGAGCGCCAGCAGCCCGGCCAGGAGGGCTTGGAGCAGTTGGCGCAGCGGGGCAATCCGCTCTGCTGGGACCGTCGTCAGCGCTATGCCGAAGAGCAGCGTGGCCAGGATGACCTGCAACATCCGGCGGTTGTCCTGCGCGGAGGCCAAGAAGTTCTCCGGCACGAACTCCACCACCACCTGCAGCGGGCTCTTCTGCTGGAGCTCTTCGGCCACACTCCGGCGCTCAGCGAGGGCCTGTTCGTAGCGCTCTTGGAGCCGCTCCCGCTGTTCGACGGAGGCGAGTGTGCCCGGGCGCACGACGCTCGCCACACCGATGCCGACCAAGATTGCCGCGACCGTAGAGGCCAAGTAGTACGCCACAGTCCGCCCTCCCAAGCGCGACAGCCGCGCAAGGCTCCCAACCCCGGCCACTCCTTCCAGCAAAGAGGCTACTACCAGCGGCAGGGCTAACAGCTTGAGCAAGTTCAGGAACAGCGTCCCGAGCGGAGCAATCCAAGCGGTGGTAAACGCTTCCAGGCCCAGCACCGGCTGAAGCAGACTCCATGCAGTGCCGGCCACGAAGCCGAGCACGATCTGCAATGGGAGCGAGAGTCGGCGGGGCATGCTACAGTGTTGCCGTCACGCTGAGGCTCAGCCCGTTTGCAGCGGGCATGTAGCGGCAGACCCCTCCGACGCAGACGATCCCCGCCCGCTGCCGCCCGTAGCCCAGCGCCAGCTTGAAGCGTTGGAGGAGGAGCGTCACGGCCGCGCCAGGGTAGTGGAAGCGAGCGCTGCGGTCGGGATTGCCGTAGTTGTACTCGTCCCACACGGTCACGGCCAAGCGCGGCGCCAGCGAGTACTCCAGTAGGGCAAAGAGCCAGCGGCCACGGTCTTGGCGGGTCCAGAGGTGCTGCAGCTCCGCACGCACGGTCTGCCGCGGCGCGAATGTGTACGCGACGTCGGCGATGGCAATCCAAGTCCAGATAAGCCCGTAGCCGCGCACGCCTTCGGAGACGTCGCGGTTGTAGATCTGCCGCGTGAGATTGACCGTGCTCCGGAGCCGTGGAGTCCAGCTCACGGTATGCTCAGCAACGAACTCTTCCAAGTAGAGCTGCCTGCCGATTCCGGGGAAGCGGCTCCGATAGCGCAGCTCGCCTGTGTGCACGGTGTCCAGCCCGTGGATGCGGCTGTAGCTGAGCGTCAGCGTGCCCCCGCCTTCGCCGCCGAGCAGGGACTCCTCCGGCAAGCTAATGATGGCCTCCGCTGCAATCCCGATCTCCCCTCCCGGCTGTGTGGCGTAGGGGTAGAGCGTTGCCAAGCGGTACGTCTGCTGCCGGCTTAAGGGCGCCAGGTAGTTCAGCACCGAGACGGTCCCCGAGGCCGTCCGGTCGGAGTAGAATGCCATGTTGTCAATCCGCTTGGCCTGCAAGAGGAAGCTCACGGGTGCCAGCTCTCCGGCCAAGGTCACGTAGAGCCCCGTGCCGGGGTTGTACGAGTAGCCGTTGAGCGCCGAGGGGTCGTTGTACTTGTACGCCCACTCTGCCGTCAGCCGCCAAGACTCCCACTGCCACGAGCCGCGGAGGGCATACGCCAGGACGTTCTCCGGCAGTCGGTAGAGAGGGTCGGTGTCGGGTTGGTACTTACTGACCACCGATGCCCCCAACTGCCAGGAGAGCGGCGTCCCGATGCCCCAAGCCGATGGGTTCAGCTCCACATCCGCCCCGCGGACGAGTCCCGTCCACTCAAAGAAGCGCCGCTGCCGCGCTACAAAGCCCGTCAACCGAATTCCTGGTCCGTTGTAGCGCAGCCGGACCCCTTCCAGCCCGTTGTCAATCCCCAGGAGGCGTTCTTCGTACGCGCGCAGCACCATCCCAGAGCCGAACTGCTCGTAGAAGCCACCGACCGTAAGCTGGAAGAGCTCGTCCTGGTACTCCAGCGAGCGGAAGGCAATCCCAGAGCCGGCATACCGGCGGTCGTAGCCCTGGAGTGGTTGCAAGTAGGCCTCATAGCGTAGGCTCACGCTGAATGCGCCCAGCCGGTAGGAGAGCGGAACGTACGCGTTCAGCCCCAGCCGTTCTGGCACCGCAGGGGCTCCGATGGCGCTGTCGGCTCGGTACGAGCGAAGCTCAAGCTGCACCCCCCCGCTCAAGGACGCACCGGCCTGCCCAAAGGCGACGTAGGAGAGGAGGGTGGAGAGCAGGCCGAGGTGCCGTAAGGGCCTCATTTCGCCTGGATTGGCTGCGAGGTGTCGGAGCGCGTCGGCTGCAAGGTGTCTGAGCGCGTCAGCTCCTTGAGCACGACGTAGAGGCGCTCCTCATCCCCAGGCGAGTACGCCTGGTGCTGCCAGACGATGCGTCCGGAGCCGTCCAGCACGAAGGAGTGCGGGATGTCGGTCACGTTCATCGCCCGCCGCAGCTCGCTGTTGGGGTCCAGGTAGACGTCGAACTGCCACTTCCTGGCCCGCACCAGTGGAGCAACCTTCGCGCTCGTGCGGGCATCGTCGATCGAGATGGCCAGAATCTTCACGCCCGTCTCCGCCTGCCACTGCGGGTACAGCTTGTGCAGCGTGGCAAGCTCAACCAAGCAGGGCTTGCACCAAGTCGCCCAGAAGTTGACCACCATCGGCTTGCCTCCATTGTGGAGGGTATCGGCTCGGACGGAGCGACCGTCCAAAGTCTGGAGCGTCACAGCCGGCAACTGCCCCCAGAGCGGGAGCGCCAGCACGGCGAGAGCAGCGAAGTACAGCATGAGTGCACCCACCGAAGGCCACATCTCTGCTGCAAAATTGCGAATCCCTCCACAGCTCGGAGCGCCAGAGTACTGGCAGAGCGGTCTGCGGCCTGGCACTGGCCTTCCCCGAAAGCACGCTGAGCCACAGGAACAGCTCTCAACGGGTGCGGGCAGCCTCCACAAGCTCTGCTCCGCCCTCACTGCACGAGCGTCATCCGCCGTATAGCCACCACCTGCCCGTCTAGCGCCAGGTCGTACGCGGCTCTCTAACGTTCAACGGCTACAGCCGCAGCGTCGCTTGCCTGTGCTCGTCACGCTCGGACGGCTCTATGCGCTACAGCTCCCGGCTCCGCGGTCCCGCACCACCGGCTCTGCCTGCCCAATGCCTCTCGGGAGGTAACGCAGGCAATCGTGGCGCCCTCGAACGGTTCGGGATGTCCTGCCCTAGCCAGGCTGGTAGATGCTCGCCTGGCCTGCGCGTGCAGGCACTGCTACCTCCGGAAGCTGCCGTCCTGCATGTCGTGGACCTGCAATCCCACGCTGGTGATGGCGGGCGCACGGTGCAGAATCGCTGTCCTCTCGTGCTGTTCGGGCATGTTCCCCCTCAGCCGTGGCCCTTGCACCGCAGCAGTGCGGCCAATCAGCTCCTGCACCAGCCGCTCCAACGCCGCCACACGCTGCTCCAGCAACCGATTCTCCCGCTCCAGGGCCTGGCTCTTCTGCTCTAGCACCTGGCTCCTCTGCTCTAGCTCTCGGCTCTTCTGCTCTAGCGCTTGGTTCTTCTGCTCGAGCACCTGGTTCCTCTGCTCCAGCATAGCGGTCTTCTCCCTCAGCACAGCATTTTCCCGCCGCAGCGCTTCGATGTCCTCCTGCGTGCTCTGCACCACCGCTCCGCTCCTCTCCACTTGCTCCGCCAGCGCCTTGATGCCCAACAGCGCCACCCCCGCTACATCGGAGGCCGCCAGCGACGTCCGCGCGTCGGGACTATCGAGCACCCCCGTTCCAAAGGCATCGTGGAAGTCCTCTGCACATGGCCCAATGTGGTACTCGCTGGTCCCGCGGTAGTACCACCCCCCCCACGGGCAACTGGCGGATCTTGGCTAGCACCTGCTGTGCATCCAGCGGGACGAAGAGGTCCTTCTTGGAGCGGGAGGAAGCATTTGTCCACACGCCCCCTGCCGATAGAAACGCCCCGTTGCCATTGGTTTTGTTGGTGCCCACGTGAATCGGATGGTCCCCATCGAGGCGATTGATGACCAGAAAACCAGACTGCCTTACACCAGCTCCATCCGAACTCCCATCGCCGAAAAGGTACACCCGGTGGGATTCGACGACGCTAGGATCGACATTTTGTCCGAAGACCATCACGAAGTCTGCATTTGCCGTATTGGAGTATCCTATTGGAGTATCCTCCTGCTACAACGCCATACTGACCCCAGGCAGCGTTGCTCTGGCCCCCACTGACGGTGCTCCACGGGCCACCAGCAGTGTTCCCCTCACCTCCGCCAACGGTGCTCCACCGGCTGCTGGCAGTGTTACTCTGGCCCCCGCCGACGGTGCTGTACGGCCCGTTAGCAGTGTTACTGGAGCCTCCGCTGACAGTGCTAAGCTCACCACTAGCGGAGTTCTGCTTACCTCCGCCAACGGTGCTGGATTCGCCGCTAGCGGCGTTGCTGGAGCCCCCACCAACGGTGCTGTACTGGCCGCTGGCAGTATTCTCATAGCCTCCGCTAACGGTGCTGGAGGAGCCGCTGGCGGTGTTACCAGCGCCCCCGCCAACGGTGCTGAATTCGCTGCCGGCGGTGTTCCGCTCGCCTCCGCCAACGGCGCTGGATTCACCGCTGGCGGTGTTCCACTCGCCTCCGCCAACGGTGCTGAATTCACCGCTGGCGGTGTTCCGCTCGCCTCCGCCAACGGTGCTGAACTCACCGCTGGCGGTGTTGAAGTCGCCCCCGCCGATGGTGCTGTAGTCGCCGCTGGCGGTGTTGAAGCCGCCCCCGCCGATGACGGTATAGTCACCGCTGGCAACCTGAGTAGCAGTGTCACGAGCAGCCTGCAAGTCCACCGCATAGTGCCCACGCCGATCTCCTCCCGTATCCCGCTGAATGCTCCAGGCCGGTGCCTTGGTGCCTGCTGGATTGAGCTGCAGCACCTGCTGATTACCCGCCCAAAACTGGACTGGCTGTGGATCGGCCGTGTTCGTCGTGGCGATCACCAGCGGCTGCGCATCGCTGTGTCCCACGTAGTCGCCCGTCACGCCGTCCCACGCCTTCGTCCCACTGTTCCCCTGTAACATCCATGCAGCATTGGTCACGTTGGTCATCTCTGCCCACCCGTGTTTATGGTACTGCCACTAACGTTGTGAAATCGCGCACGGCCGCGATTCCGGCCTGCCGTTGGCGCTGGTCCTAATATAGCACGGCCGGTCAAAGGCCGGTCCCGCCAGCAACGGCCGGGTCATGGTACCTCCTCACGCTTGTTGCTCTGTCTCGCGCTACCTACAAACGGCTAACGCAAGGACCTGCCCGCCAGCGCCGCGCCGCACGTATGCCAGAAAGGGACTGTGGCTTACCCGTGACAGCGTCCATCTCTCCCGCACAGGGCAAGCCCCTGCTGTGGTCCTCTGCGGCTATGGGGCTTTTGTGAACACTGAAGGGCAGCCATCAACGCCACCTCTCAGTCAGCACTTACTCGCCTCAGCTCACCTTCGGCGCACCAGGTGCATCCGCTGGCCTGCCACCGCCCGCCTGTGTTTGCCACACTCGGACAGCTCTGCACACTATAGCCCCCAACCCTGCAACTCCACACCACTGGCTCTGCCTGCCCGATGTCCTCCGAGGGGTGGTATGGGATGGCCATGGGCCCTCGAACGGGTTCGGGATGTCCTGCCGCGGCCAGGCTGGTGGACGGCTCACCTGGTCTGGTTGCCCATCTCCCCGCCGCGGTTCCCGCGCTCCCGCAAGAGCTGCTCCACCAACAGCCGTAGCTGCTCCAGCTCTCGCCGCTGCTGCTCTATCTCGCTCCGCTGCTGCTCCAACTCCCGCTGCTGCTCCTTGATGGCCTCCACCAGCAGCGCCGTCAGCCGACCGTAGTCCATCCCCACCGGCTCCCCCGTCTGCGGGTCGCGGTCCACCACCTGCGGCACCACCGGCGCCACCTCCTCCACGATGAACCCGATGTCCTCCCCTCCACCATACTCCGGCTTCCAGCGGAACTCCACCCCCCGCAGCCGCAGCACCTTCCCCGGTGCCTCCCCGATGGAGCGGACCTCGTCCTTGTAGCGTAGCGAGGAGGGCACCGCCCCTGTGGCCGACGCCCACTCCAGCACGGCCGTGTCCTGCCGCACGGAGGCAATCCTCAGCACATCCCCAGCCTGCCCCAGCGCTGCCGGCAGCGTGTACACGATGTCCCTCTGCTGCCCCTGGGCCCGGAAGGCGGTGTAGTTCGTCCCTGCCCCTGAGGGCTCGTAGAAGCGCAACTGCGAAGCCAGGTCGCACACGTTGTACAGCCACAGGTCCACGTCCACAAAGGCCGCAATGTTGCTGTAAGCGCTCAGGTCCGTCTGCTCATCGCTCGTCTGCCCGCTGAAGCCGAAGCTGCGCTTGCCGACCTTCAGGTTGTACCTGCCCGGGATAGCAGAAAGAGAGTCACTGGCGTGGTTGAGCCAGCCCCCGCCGACGGTGCTGGCATAGCCGCTGGCGGTGTTACTCCTGCCCCCGCCGACGGTGCTGTAGTAGTCGCCGCTGGCGGTGTTACTCCTGCCCCCGCCGACGGTGCTCCAGCCGCCGCTGGCGGTGTTCTCCTCGCCCCTGCCGACGGTGCTGGTATAGCCGCTGGCGGTGTTGTGCCAGCCCCCGCCGACGGTGCTGGTATAGCCGCTGGCGGTGTTGTGCCAGCCCCCGCCGACGGTGCTGTACCACTTGCTGGCGGTGTTGCCGTCGCCCCCGCCGACGGTGCTGTAGTCGCCGCTGGCGGTGTTCCCATAACCTCCACAGACGACGCTGTAGGCTCCCAGTGCCGCGTTTTTGTCATCCCCGCCAGTGTTCTGCCCGCTGCTGACGGCGCTGAAGTACGGGCTGCTACCCGAGGCGTCCAGGGTGGCTGTGGATGCGCCACGCGGACCCTCTGCCAGCAGCCTCCGGCCGTGGGGGCATCGTTCGGAAGCGTCCTCCACAACTGCCCTCAGGGCTGGGGCCTCAGTGCTGCTCGGCAGAGTGCTGTGCTGCTCGGTCCTGCTGGACACATCGGGCTGCTGCGCAGACGTGTCAGGGGTTGCCCTCAAGGGCAGCATGGCTTCGCTGCCGACGCCCGTAGGCCCGTTGGGCACCTGCCCGCCAATGCTCCAGCCCCACCCGAGGAACAGCAGAGCCGCCACCGAGAGCATGCTGCAGAGCTGCGTCTGGCTCGACATGGGTCACCTCCGGAGTCGTTCCACGTATGACCTTGCCTTTGGCCCCTGCGGGCTGAGAGAGCAGTGCGGCTAGGGACGTGCCTGGCTGTGCGCTTCCTTATGGGTCTTGCGGCCCAGTGCTCGGCCCCCCGCCACAACGAGGCAGCCCCGCCGTCCTTGCACCTCCGCGGGAGCAGGGAGCCGCAGCAAGTTACGGGAATTCTGCCTGTCCGAGCCCGACTTCGGACGCTGCACAGTCGGGGATTAGCACGGGAGCCAGTATTGCTGCGGGCTATCCTCGAGGAGTCTGCGGGCGTCTTCGGCGGCACGCCTCTGCAGAAGGAGGAGTCCTCTCTGCCCGGAGGGCTAATTTTGTGACGGCGAGGGTGCAGGCATGACGACCTTCCGGCAGCGGAGTAGCCCGACACTGCGGCGATGCCCGCGGTGCAAGACGGTTGGGCGGATGTACCGTTCGCACAGCCGCAATGCGTTTGAGCGGTTCATGAAGCTCTTCAGCCCGGCGTTAGTGCTCTACCGCTGCCACCACTGTAACTGGCGCGGGTACATGTTTCGGCGCTTCCGGTCGCAGAGCCGCTTCGCCTTTTGGATGACGCTCCTGGGGATTGCGACCGGCGGCGTCGCCGGGGTCGCCGTTGGGTGGTTCCTGCTCGTGCGCTTCGTGGAACTGCTCTTAGGACGCTGATGCTGCAGCGTGAGCTGACGGCAACGGTGGAGACGGCCTTGGCACTGGGGTTGACCGCCGAGGAGTACGAGCGGATTGTGCAGCTCCTGGGTCGGGAGCCCAACCCCACGGAGCTGGGGATGTTCGCGGTGATGTGGAGCGAGCACTGTAGCTACAAGAACTCGCTGAAGCTCCTGCGGACGCTGCCGCGGACGGGCGGGCGGGTGCTCTCCGGCAACGAGAATGCCGGTATGGTGGACATCGGCGGCGGGTATGCGATTGCCTTCAAGATCGAGAGCCACAACCACCCCTCGGCGGTAGAGCCGTACCAAGGGGCAGCAACCGGCGTAGGAGGCATCCTGCGGGACATCTTCACCACGGGCGCGCGGCCAATCGCTGTGCTGGACTCCCTGCGCTTCGGGGAACTCAAGGACGCGCGGACGCGCTACCTGGTCTGCGGCGTCGTGCGTGGGATCGGCGACTACGGCAATGCCTTCGGAGTGCCCACGGTCGGCGGCGAGGTGTACTTCCAGCCCTGCTACGCCGACAATCCTCTGGTCAACGCCATGGCCGTGGGGATTGTGCCCATAGACCGCATCATCCCTTCGGTGGCCCGCGGGGTGGGGAACCCGGTCTACCTCATCGGCAACCGAACGGGGCGGGATGGGATCCACGGGGCGTCGCTCTTGGCCTCGCGGACGTTCGAGGATGGGCAGCAGGACATGCGTCCGTCGGTGCAGGTCGGGGACCCTTTCGCTGAGAAGCTGCTGCTGGAGGCAGTGCTGGAGCTGCGCGATGCCGGCATCGTCGTGGGGATGCAGGACATGGGGGCTGCGGGCATCTGCTGCTCAACCTCCGAGATGAGTGCCCGCGGGCGCGTGGGGATGCGGATAGACTTGGACGCCGTGCCGCTGCGCGACCCAGGGATGAGCGCTTACGAAATCTTGCTCTCCGAGTCGCAGGAGCGGATGCTGGTCGTGCTGCGCCGGGGCACGGAGTCGATTGCGGAGGGGATTTGCCGTAAGTGGGGAATCGGCTGCGCACGGATTGGGGAAGTGACCGAGGACGGTATCCTGCGCTACTACCGGCATGGGGAGCTGGTGGCCGAGGTCCCTGCCTGGACGTTGGTGGCCGGCGAAGGGGCGCCGCAGTACGATCGAGAGGCGCGTGAGCCGGCCTACCTGCAAGAGCTCCGAGCCGTGAAGCCCGAGGACCTTCCGGAGCCTGTTCCGCCGGAGGAGGCCTTCTGGCGGCTGCTGACAAGCCCCACGATTGCCAGCAAGCGCTGGGTCTTCGAGCAGTACGACCATCAGGTGCAGACGAACACCGTGCTCCTGCCCGGCATGGCCGATGCTGCCGTACTGCGGCTGCGCGAGCTCCCCGGCCGCGGCATTGCCGCAAGCGTGGACTGCAACAGCCGCTACGTCTACCTCAACCCCTACCGCGGGGCCCAGATCGCGGTCGCAGAGGCCGCCCGGAATGTGGCCTGCGTTGGGGCCGAGCCGGTTGCTATCACGAACTGCCTCAACTTCGGGGACCCGTACGACCCCGAGGTCTTCTGGCAATTCCGCGAGGCCGTCCGAGGCATGGGGGATGCCTGCCGAACCTTTGGGACCCCGGTGACGGGCGGGAACGTGAGCTTCTACAACGCATCGCCGCGCTCTGTGGTCTACCCCACGCCCGTCATTGGGATGCTGGGGTTGGTGGAGGACGTGACGGCCGTCGTCGGCATGGGCTTTCGGGCGGAAGGGGATGTCGTGCTGCTGATTGGGCCGCAGCGGGCAGAGTTGGGCGGCTCGGAGTACCTGTGGCTCTTCCACGGGATGGTGGCCGGCGACGCGCCGACGCTGGAACTGGAGGAGGAACGCCGTCTTCAGCAACTGCTACTGACGGCCATCCGACGCCGGTGGCTCCGCTCGGCACACGACTGCTCCGAAGGGGGGCTGGCAATCTGCCTGGCCGAGAAGGCGATCGCCTCTGAGGGTGCGCTGGGGGCGGAGCTTGTCCTGCCGTGGGAGCTCACGGCGGCACAGCTCTTCGGGGAGGCGCAGACCCGGGTGGTGGTCTCCGTGCCACCTGAGCATGTGGCCGATGTGGTGCAACTCTGCCGGGAGTGGGGGCTGCCGTGTGTGGAGCTTGGCTGGGTCGTGCGTGACCGGTTCGTGCTGCAAGGGGTTGTGGAGACTACTGTGACCGAGCTCCGGCATCGGTACGAGCAAGCACTCCCGGAGCTCGTAGAGCGCATATGAGCGAGCCTGTGCTGATTGCCCTGACCGGTGCCCCAGGGAGCGGGAAAAGCACTGTCGCTGAACTCCTCCGCCGAAGCGGCATCTCTGTGCTGGACGCCGACCAGATGGCGAAGGAGCTCGTGGAGACCGATCCCGAGCTTCGGGAACGGCTACAGCAGGCCTTCGGCGCGGACATCTTCGGACCCGATGGGCGGCTGCAGACTGCAGCGCTCGCTGCTCGCATCTTCGGGAGGACGCCGCAGCATCGCCGAGCGCGGCAGTTCGTGGAGGAGCTCGTCCACCCGCGAGTACTGGAGGCGCTCGCGGAACACATCCAGCATTTAGCATCGGAAGGGGCACGGTTGGTCGTCGTGGAGGCAGCGCTCGTCTTCGAGACGGGCCTGGACGAGGCCTTCGATTACGTCATCGTCGTGGATGCTCAGGAGTCCAAGCGCCGCGAGCGGCTCCGCCAGCGGGGCTGGAGCGAGGAGCAGATTGCAGCGCGTGAAGCCGCACAGCAATCCCCGTCGTCCAAGCGCCTCCAAGCCGACATCGTGCTCGCCAACGACGGGAGCCTCGAGGAGCTCAGGCAGAGCGTTGACTTCCTCGCGGCACTCCTCCGCACTCTGCCACCACGGGTGCCGCCGTCAGAGCAGACCGAAGTTCTACCGGATGTATCCTCTGCGTCAGAGAGGCACGATGCGGGCTGAGGTCCTTGGTTCGGTAGCGGAGCTCGTCGTGCGCGTCAGCCCGGAGATGGTGGCCATCCTGGATGGTTGCGTGGTGCATCCGGTCTACTCCACCTTCTGGTTGGCGTACCACGCTGAGGTGGCCGCTCGGCGTGCGATTGAGCCGTTTTTCGAGCCTGGGGAGAATGCTGTCGGGGCAGAGCTCCACCTGCGGCACGAAGCCATGGCGCCTGTTGGGGCCGACGTGCGCATTCGGGCGGAGGTTACCGAGCTGCAGGGGAATCGCGTCTGGTGCACGGTGGAGGCCTTCGTTGGGACGCGGCGTATCGCCACTGGGCGCCAGCTCCAGGTCGTGCTCCCACACGAAGTCATCCAGCAGCGGGTGCAACAGGCTTACGTGGAGGCTCAGCTACTGGCGCCGGAGCACCATCCGAACGTGCGCATCTCCACCCCGGAGGCGACATGCGGGTAGAACTGCAGGAGGTTACGGTCTACTACGAGGGCCACTTCGTTCCGGCGCTCTCGGCCGTGAGCTTCACGGTACCGGAGGGGGCCTTTGCAGTCTTGACGGGTCCAACGGGTTCGGGCAAGACGACGACGCTCCGTCTCCTCTACCGCGAGCTCTCCCCTCAATCGGGCTCGGTCTGGGTGGATGGGATGAAGCTGGCGCAGCTCCCTTTCCGCGAACTGCAGCGCCTGCGACGCCAAATGGGGATTGTCTTTCAAGACTGCCGCCTGCTACCTTGCGAGACAGCCTACGAGAACGTGCTGTTGCCCCTGCTGGCCCGTGGGGTCCCCACGCGGCAGGCGCAGGCAATGGTACTGGAGCTCTTCGCCGAGCTGGGCATCAGCTACCTTCGGCACAAGCGCCCGGCGGCTCTCTCCGGCGGCGAGCAGCAGTTGGTGGCGATTGCCCGTGCTCTGCTGCCACGTCCTCGGCTCCTGCTGGCCGACGAGCCTACTGGTAACGTGGAGCCGGCGACAACGGCTCATATCGCCGAGCTCTTCCGCCGAGTCCATGCGCAGGGTACCACCGTCCTGGTAGCAACCCACAGCGCCGATCTCTTGGCTCTCTTGCCGGCGACGCTCCGGATCGAGCTCCAGGACGGCCACGTCGTCCGCATCACTACGGCGGAGCCCCAGAGCGGTAGCGGACCGTGATCTCCACCCGGCGATTCTGCTGCCGCGCCGACGCCGTTGTCCCTGCAACCAGAGGCCGGGAACTCCCGTAACCGGCTACCTGCAGCGCTGAGGAGGGAATCCCCAGTCGGATGAGCTCTTGAGCGACTGTCTCTGCCCGCTTGCGGGAGAGCCATGCATTGTAGGGCTCTGGGCCGACGTCGTCAGTATGCCCCTCGACAAGGACGGCGGCCAGTGAATCCACCTCTATCTGCCGCATGAAGTCGGCAAGCTGCTGCTGCGCCGCTGCTGAGAGCTCCCAGCGGTTGAAGGCGAAGAAGAGCCGAAGTACTGTCGTCGGAGCTGGTGGAGGCTGGGAGGGCTCTACTACGGGGAGGGGCCGGAGGTTCTCGGCCAAGCAGACGGCGTAGATGCCTGGTTGGCGTGTCTGCAGGTCTGCTGAGACGATGTAGGCAGTGTCCCCTCGCGAGGTCAGGCTGATACTGGCCTCGTCGGCAGGGGTGTTGACTTCTGGGCCTAAGTTGACCGGTGTGCTCCAGTGTTTCCAACTCTCATCCAGTCGGCGGCTCATGAAGAGGTCCATGCCGCCGGAGCCACGGTGGCCGGTAGAGAAGAAGTAGAGCGTCTGCCCATCGGGAGCCAGGAAGGGCGAGCCCTCCATTCCGCTGGTGTTGAGAACGGGCCCCATGTTCTCCGGCTCCGTCCACTCGCCGGAGAGCGAGTCGTAGCGGGAGACGTACAGGTCTAACCCGCCGTAGGAGTCCAGCCGCTGGAGACTGAGGATGAGCACGCGCCGGTCCGGTGACCAGGTGGCATAGTAGTGCTGCGAGAGATTGTAGAAGTTGCGGATTCGCAACGGCTGCGGGAAGCCCCAACCGGAGTCGGTCCAGCGGCTGACAGAGAAGCCACTCTGCTTGCTGCCATCGGGCCGGTAGATGCCGAAGACGAGCGCTTCTCGCCCATCAGGGCTGAAGGCGCAGAGGACGTCGCTACCAGGCGTGTTGAGCGGTGGACCGACGTTTCGCAGCTCAGACCAGCTACCATCGGGGAGCCGCTCAGCATACCAAATTTCGTCGGGATCGCGCATCCCGCCGGTGTTTCCTGGATGGTGCTTACGGTCTACGTACAGTCGCTTGCCGTCTGGAGAGAGTAGCGGCAGGATGGTGGGCTGGTGAGTGTTGAACTGTTCGGGCAAACGCACCTTGCAGTGGATGTGCGGAGGCCCTTCTACGGCCTGGAGACACAGTCTTCCCAGTAGGCCGAGGGCAAGCCCAACGACAGTGCTACTCGACATCCTCTACTCCAGCGGTGTCGGGAAAAGACTCTTGCAGGACGCGTCGGATGACAGCTGCTGGGAAGCCCTGTCGTCCTAAGTAGGCAGCGAGCGCCCGCCACCGCTGTTCTGGGGCCTTGCGGTGCAGAGAGCGCAACTTGCGTGCTGCTGCCCGGCGTGCCTGCTCTATGAGCGCAGAGTCCGGGAGGTACCGCTGGACGGTGGATACGGCGAGTTCCGCATCAACCCCTCGCTGGCGGAGCTCAACAACAAGCCGTGCTGGCGAAGCGGCACTCCGCTCCAGTCGCTGGCAGACAAACGCCTCCGCGTATGCGGCGTCGTCCAGATAGCCCTCCTCAGCGAGGGTTTGCAGAACGGATTCCACAAGCTCGGAATCCTCGGGGAACTTGCGTAGGAGCTTGCTCCGGAGTTCTCTGCGAGAGTGTGCCCGCCGCGCCAAGAAGCGGAGGGCTGTATGTCGGATACGCCAGCGCAGACTCTCCCGGCAGAGCTGTGTCAGTACATTGGGTGGGAGCTCCTGCCCCTTACGTAGTCCGAAGTCAGCGAGGACCGACAAGGGACAGACGAGCTCGCTGCCGTCGTCTAGGCATACCACGCCTTCTAGTTGCCCACTCTGGCGAATCTGGACGACTCGCATGTCACGCGTCCTCCTACTCCGCCGCTATTGACGGCAGAGACGTGCCCTCCGTGCCTCCCCGCAGGTGGCTGGGCTCACTTGACGAAGAGCATCTCCCGGTAGCTTGGCAGCATCCAATACTGGTCGGCCACCAGGCGTTCCAGCTCGTCTACAATGGGCCGTAAGGCTTCCAGCCGTGGCAGGATAGCATCGCGGGCGTAGGCAGCACGCTGTGCAGAGCCTTCGCTGGGCATTTGCTGGAGTACCCGCTGGAGATCGGCGATGCGGGCGTCCAGCTCGTCGGCGGCTGCGGCAATCTCACGCAGTAACCTCGAGATGCTACTGCAGGGAACCTTCAGAGCTTTCAGTGCCTGAGCCGACTCCGCTAGCTCCCGGATGTTCGCAGCCGCTGCCGGGAAGACCATCGTCTGGGCAATCCAGGTAGCCGTCTCAGCCTCGATGGCGGTGGTCTTGCTGTACTGGTCGAAGAGCACCTGTTGGCGAGCTTCCAGCTCCCGGTCGTTGAGCACTCCGTAGCGAGCAAAGAGCTCTCGATTCTTGGGTTCTGTTAGCCGTTCGATAGCGTCCACGGCGTTTGTGAGGTTTAGCAATCCGCGCCTCCATGCCTCCTGCGCCCAGGCTGGGGAGTAGTTGTCACCGTTGAACACAATCCGCTGGTGGCGTTGGAAGGTCTGTCGCAGGACGTTCCGCAGTGCTTCCTCTAGCGAAGCCCCACGTTCTAGCCACTGCTCTAGCTCGGTTGCCATCTCGTCAATGGCCCACGCTACGATCGTGTTGAGCACGGTCAGCGGGAATGCGATGTTCTGCGATGCCCCAACAGCACGGAACTCAAACTTGTTACCGGTGAAGGCAAAGGGTGAGGTTCGGTTCCGATCACCCCCGTGCCTCGGCAGAGGCGGTAGCACGGGAATGCCCAACCCTAGCAGCCCACTGCTACTTCGCCGTCGGCGCATCGATTCCTTGCCCAGCAACTCGAAGATTTCGGTCAACTGCTCTCCCAAGAAGACCGAGATGACGGCTGGCGGTGCTTCGTGTCCACCGAGACGGTGGTCGTTGCCTGCCGAAGCGACGCTGATGCGGAGCAGGTCCTGGTGCACGTCAACAGCCTTCAGTACCGCCGCGCAGAAGAAGAGGAAGAGCATGTTCTCGTGTGGCGTCTCGCCTGGATCCAAGAGATTGATGCCAGTGTCCGTCGCAAGGGACCAGTTCGTGTGCTTCCCACTACCGTTGATGCCAGCGAAAGGCTTTTCGTGGAGCAAGCAGACCATGCCGTACTTGCGAGCGGTGTTGCGCAGCACCTGCATGATGAGCTGCTGGTGGTCTGCCGAGATGTTGCAGTGCTCGTATAGCGGCGCAATCTCATACTGCCCGGGGGCAACCTCGTTGTGACGCGTCTTGACGGGGACACCAATCTTGTAGAGCTGGTACTCCACGTCGCTCATGAAGCTGAGCACGCGCTCGGGGATGGAGCCGAAGTAGTGATCTTGAAGCTCCTGCCCTCGGGGTGGGCGGGCGCCGAAGAGCGTGCGCCCGCAGAGGAAGAGATCAGGACGGCGAAAGTAGAACTCCTCGTCCACGAGGAAGTACTCCTGCTCGGCACCCGCAGTGGCGTAGACCTTCATCGTACGTTGGTCTCCGAAGAGGCGCAGTATTCGTAAGGCTTGTCGGTTGAGAGCCTCCACAGAGCGCAGCAAGGGGAGCTTGTAGTCTAAGGCGTCTCCGGTCCAGGAGGCGAAGACGCTGGGGATGCAGAGCGTGGCCCCGTTGGGATGCTCCATAATGAAAGCAGGGGAAGTGGGGTCCCATGCTGTATACCCGCGTGCCTCAAAGGTCTCACGAAGCCCTCCGCTAGGGAACGAAGAGGCGTCAGGCTCTCCCTGGATGAGGTCTTTCCCCGAAAACTCGGCAATTGCCCCACCGCCAGCATTTGGAGTGATGAAACTCTCGTGCTTCTCAGCAGTGCTACCGGTCAGCGGCTGGAACCAGTGGGCGTAGTGTGTTGCACCTCGCTCCAGTGCCCATTCCTTCATCGCCAAAGCGACCGTGTCGGCAATCGAAGGATCCAATTGCCGCCCTTCACGGATAGTTGCTAGCAGCGACCGGAAAACGGGCTTCGAGAGGCGCTGCTGCATGAGCTCGATTGTGAAGACGTTCTGTGCGAAGATCTCCTCCACAGGTACCGCTGGCTGTGTAGGTATCCCATTGAGTCGCCAGTTCTTAGCAGCCGCAATGACATCGTAGCTATGATGTGGCGCTGCCATCGCACAGACCAGGAGAGTGGGACTGACCTACCGTATTGGGAAGGCGAGGGTTTCAACGTGCGTGGAGAGCACCAGACTAGTTAGCGTTCGCCGGACACCTGGCCAGCGCTGGATGTCTGCCAGCAACTGCTCCAACGAGGCTGTGTCGTGCGTCCGAACCTTCAGGAGGTGCGATGCCTCGCCGGTGATGGCATGGCATTCCAAGATTTCCGGACGCCGCTTGCAGCGGGCAAGGAACTCTGGGTAGTGGACGCTGGACTCCACGAACACGGAGATGAACGCTGTGATGTCGTAGCCGAAGACTCTGTGGTTGAGCTTCGTGAAGTACCCCTCAATGATGCCCTGTTCCTCCAATCTCCGGATGTGCTCGCGTACCGTTGGCACGGAGAGCTTAACCTGCCGAGCTAATTCTCGGAGGGTCAAGCGTGCATTGCGTTGTAGCAGAGAGCAAATAAGGCGATCAATGTCTTTGACTTCTGGAAACTTTTTCACGTCAGGATCTTGCAAGAGCAACTTCAGCTGGTTGCAAACTTACAGAAGTTTTGGAGCAAACATTGGCACACGCTTTCCTCTTCTGCACGTCTCTGCCGTTGGGGTGTGGCTGGCTCCTCTACTTATCGCTGCTGGCGGCCCCTTGTAGGAGGCAGGGGTCATAGTTGTGCGTCCCAAGACTCAGAGGGACTCCCAGAATAGCCAGATGGTACGATGTTGCTTGGCCGATACAGATTTAAGGCCGTCCACGTCGTCGCCTTGTGGGAGGCTAGCCAGTAGGAGGTGCTGCAAGATAGGGCCGGAGGATTCCGGGAATCGCAAGAGAAGTTGCTCCTTGACAGATGGAAAGGTTCAGCTCGATTCGTTTTTGGCAGCTACATGAATACAGTCGGACGGGCTGTGTTGGGTCCTTACGGTGCCAATTTCTCCATGCCCATATCTAAGAACCCGCGGTGTAAGGAACAAGTGCAGCCCAGATACCTCCTCCTAAAAAAGCTTGGTGCCCCCGGTAGGGGGCGCCAAGCGCCATCAGGGTGGGGAAAGGTGGGGGAGTCTGCTTCGTAGGGAGTACCCCTCACGTAGGTTAGATCTGCGGACGCAAAACTGCTATGGCTGCGCGGTAAGCCACAAGGGAGGATTCTGTGGACGGCATACTCTGAAAACGATTGGTAGGATATCGCGAATGAACGGTCGCAAGTAGACCCTATGATATGGATGGGATTGGGAGCTGAAAAGGTGCCTTGGCTCTTGGAGGGCAACAGCACTTACGCATGAGCCTCTTCCCAAGTGCGGCCAACTCCAAGCTCTACCACGATCGGGATATCACCGAGCGGGAGTGCAGCCTGCATCTCCGTCCGTACGAGCTCGCGGACGATTGGGAGTTCTTCTTCAGGGACCTCAAAGAGCAGTTCGTCATGGACCTGGAGGATCATCATTGTGCGGAGGCGTTCAGAGCGGAGGCGGTGGTGGATGGCTAGCATCGCTCGCTTCATCATGTCAGCGGCGGAACCCTGAATCGGAGCATTGATGGCTGCCCGTTCTGCAGCAGCGCGGACGGTTGCATTCCGGCTTCTAATGGTCGGGAAGTACCGGCGGCGTCCGCACAGAGTCTCCACGTATCCAAGCCGGCGGGCTCGTTCGATAGTCTCTTCCATGTACCGACGGATGCCGGGGTAACGGGCGAAGTATTGCTGAATGATGTGGTGAGCCTCGGTCTTCGAAATCCTCAAGCGCTGAGCGAGACCAAAGGGTTGAAGCCCATACATGATGCCGAAGTTAACCACCTTTGCAGCCCGACGCATCTCGAGGGTTACTTGCTCTAGGGGTACTCCGAAGAGCCCAGCAGCGGTAGCGGCATGGATGTCGTGCCCGGCTTTGAAGGCAGCAATGAGGCCTTCATCGCCGCTCATGTATGCCATGATCCGCAGCTCAATTTGAGAGTAGTCGGCTGATAGCAGGACGTAATCCGGACGTTGTGCGATGAAGGCCTTGCGGATTTCACGGCCACGCTCGCCACGGACGGGAATGTTCTGCAGGTTAGGGTTACTGGAGGAGAGGCGTCCAGTGCTCGTTCCAGTTTGGTTGTAGGTGGTGTGGATCCGTCCGGTGCGAGGATTGATCAACTGGGGTAGCGCTTCGATGTAGGTGGAGAGCAACTTTCCCAGTTGGCGATACTCCAGGATTAAGGCTGCGATCGGATAGCTCAGCGCCAGCTCTGAGAGAACAGAGACATCGGTACTGTAGCCGGTCTTTGTCTTCTTCAGGGGCGGCAGGTGCAACTTCTCGAAGAGGACTTCAGCGAGCTGCTTCGGTGAGTCTATGTTGAACTCTACGCCAGCCTCAGCATAGATGCGCTGGCGGAGCTCTTCTTGCTCGCGGCGGTACTGGGTACCTAGCTCGCACAGTATCGCAGGGTCCACAGCCACACCGTTCCACTCCATTTGAGCTAAAACTTCCGCCAGCGGAAACTCAATCTCTTCGGCCAGCCACAACATCTCGTGCTGACGGAGCTCCTCTTCCAAAACTTTGCGCAGATGGAACGTGTGCACGGCATTCTCGCAGAGAGCGGAGGCCTCTGGCGGAATATCCTTCTCGGTTTCGCAGCGAATAGTAGGTAGCTCCGGAAGCCATTTCTGCACCAGGGGCTCTATGTTGTGCTGGTCGTCAGGGTTGAGCACGTAGCTGGCTAGCATTGTGTCGAAACCAATCGGCAGAGCGACGGAGTGGTGCTTGAGAGCCAGCAGGAGGCGTTTTGTGTTATGCCCACATACTCGGATTGAGTGGGATTGGAGGGTCTGGGTTAGCTTTGCTAGAATTTCCGGCGTGCGTGAGCTATCATCGGTCTGCTGGGGAGTGGGGGACTCAAAGAGAGTAGTCTGGGTAAGCTGTAGGGTAGAGGTGGGGGTAGGAGGCGGTAACGGCAGGTAGTAGGCAGTTTCTCCTCCAGGGTAGAGGAGGAGAGCTGTGGGTTGGGCGTCAACGTGAGTACCGCTGGTCTCTGCTTCTATGCATATCCACTCAGCCTGGCGAAGGCGGGTGAGCATGTCCTCAATCGCGGTGGTAGAAGTCACAGCGACGAGGTGCACAGCGGTGACAGAAGTCATCGGTCCCGGAACTGCGCTCTGCTGGAGCTCTGGGAAGAGCGTACTAAGCCGGTCTCGCAGACTCCGCATAGCAAGGTGCTCCAGCAGTTGCCTTAGGGCCGCAACGTCTGGAGAGCGGCGGCGGAGGGCATCTGGAGAGAACTCTACCGGAGCATCTACGTGCAACCGTATTAGCTCGCGCGACAAGAATGCTGCCTCGGAGCTCTCGCGAAGGCGTTGCTGGAGGGAGGGCTTGTCTAGGGCATCTAGATGAGCGAAGATGCCCTCCAGGGAGCCGAAGCGGTGGAGAAGCTGTAGGGCGGTCTTTTCCCCGACCCCTTGGACGCCAGGGACATTGTCCACAGGATCTCCAACGAGGGCCAAGAAGTCAACAATCTGCTCAGGTTGTAGCCCCCACTCCTGCTGTAAGCGTTCGAGGTCCCAGAGCTGGTAGCTCGTTCCTTCCTGTGTTGTGGGGCGGAGCACGCAGATGCGGTCAGAGAGGAGCTGGAAGAAATCTTTGTCGGAGGTGACACAGAAGACGGTATAGCCAGCATCAGCTGCCTGACGGGCAAGCGTCGCAATGACGTCGTCTGCTTCGTAGCCAGGGAGCTCTATGCGAGGGATACCGAGCGCGTCGAGGAGTTCTTTGACATGCTGTAGCTGAATTGCTAAATCCTCCGGCGGGGCTTGGCGGGTGGCCTTATACTCGGCATACTGCTCGTGGCGGAAAGTGGGGGTGGGGGTGTCGAAAACGACGGCCAAAAGTTCGGGCTGCTCAGCTCGGAGCAGCGCTAAGAGCATGTTTGCGAAGCCGAAGGTAGCGAACGTTGGTTCGCCGGTTGGAGCATGAAGGCCCGTGCGCATGAGGGCATGGTATGCTCGGAAGAGCAGAGACATGCCATCTACCAGATAAAGGCGCCGTTCCATAGTCGGGAGGATGCTGTGGTAGAACGAACCTCGGAAAATTCTGGAAGGGGCTGCTCACACCAGGTTTCGAAGGCGACGAATGAGGAGGTAGCTGGAGAGCCATGTCTTGAAGGCAATCCAGAGCTTGTGAGGGAGTGAGACTCGGTAGCGGTGTCGGAAGACTTGGAAGTCTCCCAGCTCCATCTTCTCCAGCAGACGGTAGTAGATGGAGTCCATAGCTTCCGCAGCGAAGAGCGTGGCTCGGTCATCGGGATGGAGATACATTCGGGCGGTATGGTACAAGCTTCGTGCTCGCTGGGCTTCAAACCGCATGAGCTCCACGAAGCGCTCATCGTAACGTTCTTCGAAGAGATCCTCCTCGGTGTAGTCAAAGCGCTCTAGATCTTCCTGGGGGAGGTAGACGTAGCCCCGATCCTTGTCCAGCTTGACATCACGCAAGATGTTCGTCAATTGCAGAGCGTAGCCTAGGTAGATTGCGTACTGGCGGGTCTGGGGATGCTTGTAGCCGAAGATCTCGATGCAGATGAGTCCAATGCTGCTGGCAACGCAGTAGCAGTACTCCTTGAGCTCTTCGAAGGTGCGGTACCGTCGCTGGACGAGATCACGCTCGCAGCCATCCAAGAGAAGGAGTAGGTATTGCTTCGGGATTTGAAAGCGCTCCACAACGTGGGCTAAGGGAAGGAGCGCTGGGTGGAAGCCTCGTCCGGTGTAAATGCTCTCTACTTGGTGCCGCCACCAAGCAAGCCACTGCCGCTTCTTGGCAAGCACTCCTTCCGAATCGTTGGGGGTGTTGTCGACGAGGCTATCAACTGCATTCGCGAAGCGGTACACGGTCTCCAAGGCTTCTCGCTGTGGACGAGGTAGCAGGAAAAAGGAGTAGGCGAAGCTGCTTTGGTATGGAGCGGTGGTGGAGAAACCTGGGGGCAGCTCAGCGGCTCCGGTACCGCCAACTCCGTATGAGAAGGACAATTCCATCTATGCCACTCAACTGTGGGCGGTAGCTGAGCACGCGGTCACCCAGATCCACCAAGCGTTTATAGAGCGTATCTGCAGCAGCCAACGTCAGGGCAATCTGCCACCGTAGCCGAGGGTGGCTAGCGGCTCGCCAGAGAGTCTTTGCCCATTCCAGTCGCTGCTGGACAAAGGCAGCTACCTCTGCAAGGCACAGTCGCAATTTAGTAGAATTCTGCCACAGCGCTGTGGGCTCAGGGAGTCCATGCCGTTCTAAGAGCTGTTGTGGGAAGTAGCAGCGCCCGCGCGGGAGGTCAACCGAGAGGTCTTGCCAGAAGTTCAGCACCTGGAGTGCGGTGCAGAGAGCATTGGAAGCGCAGAGGGCCTGTGGAGTACAGCTCTGATGGAGGAAGAGCAGAGCCTCCCCGATCGGATTAGCTGAATGGTGACAGTACCACTCCACATCTTGCCAAGTGGCAAACGGTTGGAAGCAGGCATCGTAGCGGAATGCCACAAGCAACCGTTTGGGGAGGCTCAGCGGAAGCCTGGTTGAGCGGAGCGTGGAGCGGAAGGCTGCCAAGACGGGGTTGCCCGGAAGGGACTCAGCTCGGAGAGCCTCGAGGAGGTTCTGCTCTAGCATCTCCAGGAGTTGGAGTTTTTCGGTTGGGGAGGCTGTGGGGTGGTCAGCGATATCATCGGCCAGGCGGGCGAACGCGTATAGATGGGCAACGTGAACCCGGGTCTGTGGGGGCAGCAACAGAGAGGCTACAGGGAAATTCTCGTAGTGCTGACGAGCCCAGCGCAGACAGAAGCGTGAAGCATCGCTGAGGGTAGAGACTATGTATTTGCCTCCGTCGGCGCGGCAGAGCTCCTGGAGGTCTTCCCACCGTTCCTTGCGTGGTATCTGGACACCACCTGGCAGGCTTACCAGCGCATGATGTTGACTTCGTCAACGTAGACAGTCTGCCGGTTCCGGAAGAGCGCGATCACGATTGCTAATCCGACGGCAGCCTCCGCCGCTGCCACAGCCATCACGAAGAAGACCAACAGCTGTCCCTCAGGGTTCCCTAAGTACGATGAGAAGCCGACCAGGGAAAGGTTGACGGCGTTGAGCATGATCTCTATCGCCATCAGGATGACGATGGCATTCCGGCGGGTTAGCACACCGACAACCCCAATCGTGAATAGGGTTGCCGACAAGAGCAAGTACGCCTCCAGCGGAAGGCGCGTCATCGGAGTGTTGCTCTATGGTTCTAGTTTCCGCTTCGCCAGGACGACGGCGCCAACGACTGCTGCCAGCAGGAGGAGAGAGACTGCCTCGAACGGGAAGAGGTAGTCTGTGAAGAGCACTCGTCCGAGAGTTTCCGGAGAGCCAATCTCGGCAGCACGCGGAGAGGGCGCAGAGTAGCCCGTTGGACGGCTTACGAAGAGGACTAGGAACTGCAGCACTAGCAAAGCTCCCAGAGCGCTGGCCAAGACGACTCTCGGGTTGAAGTGTTCCCTTAGCTGTTCAGGGTTGCCAAGATTTAGGAGCATGACGACAAAGATCACCAGCACCATGATGGCGCCAGCGTAGATGAGAACCTGCATGACGGCAATCAGCGACGCTTGGAGTGTCAGGTAGAGCCCTGCCAGCATGAGGAAGTAGGCAATCATCCACAGAGCAGAGGCTAGCGGATTGCGGCGCGTGATGACTGCTAAGGCGGAGCCGATTGCAGCAGCTCCAAACAAGAAGAAGAACACGACCTCAGTACTCACGACTCTATCCCTCCGTGTCAGCAGCACTCAGAGCAGCACGCAAAATTACAGCACCATCCCAGGGGGTTGCTTAGACTTCTGCCGTAGCCTGGGCACGGTGTTCTGCAACGAGCTTCTGCTGGATGTGGGGAGGAACGGGGACATACTCGACGAAGCGCTGAGTGTACGTAGCCCGCCCTTGAGTCAGCGAGCGGAGGGCCGCGGCGTACCTATCCAGCTCTGCTAACGGCATGTGGGCACGAATGCGCTGATAGGGTCCGTCGCTTTCCACACCAAGGATCGTTGCCCGGCGGGCGGGGAGATCGCTCATGACGGCGCCGACGAACTCGTCAGGCACGGTGATCGTGACTTCGTAAATGGGCTCCAGCACCCTTGGGTCAGCCTCTAAGAATGC
Organism: Candidatus Kapaibacterium sp.; assembly: GCA_025059875.1. Classification (NCBI taxonomy): domain Bacteria; kingdom Pseudomonadati; phylum Bacteroidota; class Eximiradiia; order Eximiradiales; family Kapaibacteriaceae (SeqCode); genus Kapaibacterium (SeqCode); species Kapaibacterium sp. (SeqCode). The sequence goes on along the minus strand of JANXCT010000004.1, from coordinate 118,532 downwards.
GTTCTTGAAGGCCATCATGCCGGCAATCTTGAATGCTGCTTCGTTGGAGTCCACGGGGTGCATCTTTCCGTCGAAGACGCTGACGCGGATGTCTCGGACATACGAGCCCGTCAGCGGACCGTCTTGCATCTTCTCCATAATCCCCTTCAAGATGGCTGGCATGAAGCGGGCATCTATGACGCCCCCAACGATGCAGTTTAGGAACACGAGCTTGCCGCCCCACGGGAGGTCGTACTCTTCTTTACTGCGGACAGTGAGTCCTGCTGGGTCGGGCATGCCTTCTGCGTATGGCTCAATGAGGAGGTGGACCTCGGCATACTGGCCGGCACCACCAGTCTGCTTTTTGTGCTTGTAGTAGCCTTTAGCAGGCTTTTGGATGGTCTCACGGTAGGGGATGCGTGGCTCGGCGAACTCAACTTCCACACGGAAACGGTTCTGTAGCAACCATCGCGCTACTGCCAAGTGGAGTTCCCCTTGGCCGTGGAGGATAATCTGGCGAAGCTCTTGGGCATGTTCAACCCGGTAGCTCGGGTCTTCTTCGTAGAGCTGATGCAGGGCAGCACCAACCTTCTCCTCATCACCCTTTCGCACGGGAACGACGGCCACGCGGACCCGAGGGGGCGGAAACTCGATTGGTGGGATGACAAAGCCATCAGTACCCCGGTCATGGAGGGTATTGTTTGTGTGAGTGTTGCGGAGTTTGACTGTGGCAGCAAGGTCACCAGCAGCGATTGGAGAGACTTCAGTACGCTTCTTGCCAAGGACGGTGAAGAGCTGTGGTAGGCGCTCTACGCTGCCCGTCTGCGCGTTCACTAACTCCATGCCCGCCCGTAGGGTACCGGAGTAGACTCGGAAGAAGCTCATATCCCCCAAGCTCGGCTCGGAGAGGGTTCGGTAGACGAAGGCAACCGCTGGCCCAGAGGGGTCACTTGTGGGGAACTGGCCCTGAGACCGCACTCTGAGGCACTCTGCGGGCGTAGGGATTGTGTGAGTCAGGAACTGCAGGAACTGTGAGATGCCAATGTCCCGATGCGCGCCAACGCAAAGAATGGGGAAGATAGACCGCTGGAGCGTGGCCTGCCGTAACCCGTGCCGAAGCTCCTCTTGGCTTAGCTCGCCGTTGCTGAAGTAAGCTTCCATGAGCGCTTCGTCAGCAACAGCGACGGCTTCCATAAGTGCTTCCCGGAAGTTTTGGACGCGCTCATTCTCCTCAGGAGGCAGTGGCTGGGGATGGGCTGGTGCTTTCGGGGCATCGGCTCCGAAGAACTGCTGGGAAATGATGTCTACGATGCCCCGAAACTGGGCACCTGTACCTACAGGATAGCTGATGATAGCGATGTTTGAGCTCAGGCGCTGTCGGATTTGCTGTACCGTGCGCTCGAAATCGGCCTGGTCTATATCGGGCTTGCTCAAGACGAGGACAATCGGGAGCCGCTCCCGTTCCGCGAATTTCCAAACCAGCTCGGTGCCAACTTCGACGCCGCTCTGAAGGTTGACAAGGAGGAAGCCAACATCTGCTACCCGGATTGCTGGCAGCACCTGGCCAATGAAGTCGTCGTAGCCTGGGGTGTCGAGGAGGTTGATCTTGAATCCCTCCCATTCGAAGGTAAGGAGGCTTGCGAAGACGGAGGTACCGCGTTCGTGTTCTAGCTCATGGTAGTCTGAAACAGTGTTGCGCTCAGCAACGCTTCCCTTGCGAGTCGTTGCTCCGGCAAAGTAGAGAATGGCCTCTGCAAGACTAGTCTTCCCACAGCCGGCATGACCCAACAGGACGGCATTCCGCACGTGCTGTGCATCGTAGACTCTCATTGCAGATCTCCCGGGCGGGATCCGACATGCTTTATAGAGGCGTAAAAATACAACTTCCGCGGAGAGCCCGTCAGCAGTTAGGGGTTAGCGGTGGCGTAGGATGCGGGCTTGCTGCTGGAGGACCCGAGGGTAGAGCTCGTGCTCGTAGGGAAGGAGCCGCTCTGCTAGGCTCTCCGGAGTGTCGGTTGGCAATACAGGAATGCGGATCTGGGCGAGTACGGGACCAGTGTCGTACTCCTCTTCTACCAGGTGGACGCTGACGCCAGAGTAGGTCTCTCCAGCACGTAAGACGGCTTCGTGGACACGGAGTCCGTACATCCCCGGACCGCCGAAGTGTGGTAGCAGTGCGGGGTGGATGTTCAAGATGCGTCCGGGGTAGGCTTCTACTATGGCTGGTGGTACCTTCTTGAGGTAGCCAGCTAGCGCTATCAGTTCTACCCTATGCTCTCGGAGGATCGCCAGGAGGGCTTCGGTGTATGCTGTGGGATCGGGGTGCGTGTGGCTACTGAGATGGATGAATGGGACTCCGTAGCGTTCGGCAACCTGCCGGACCCCTGCGGTAGAGTTGTTGCTGAGAATGAACACGACGCGGTATAGGGCTTCTGGTCGTTGGGAGAAGCGCAGGAGAGCTTCAGCATTGCTGCCTCGCCCAGAGGCGAAGATAGCGACACGAACGGGGGGGCACTGCTCAGCGCTTGGCGCGGGTGCCATGCTCTTCGTAGGTCAGAATCCAAGCAGCGAGGCTTCCCTCGTTGAGGGCTTGGAGCTGAGACCACTGTAGATACCATTCCCCCACGGCGGAGCTCTTGTCTGTGTTGTCGGCTTGGGCAAGGGCGGCCATCTTCCGAAGGCGTGCTTGCCAGCGTTCCATGTTCCAGGGGCGAAGGTCAATCCAGCCTGATTCGCACCAGCGGTTGATGGCTTCTGGGGTGCAGCGGTGGTCTTCCTCTGGGCTTGGGACTTTCAGCTCAGCGCCGCGCAAGTAGTGGCGTCCATCGGGCAGGAGGATGGCAAGGCCGACGGTCAGGATCTGCGAACGCAAGCGGTCGTCGCGGCAGAGGAGGTTCCAGAGGCTTGCTGCCAAATCTTCTGGGGTGTGTTCGAGCACTGTCTGGAGGGTACCAAAGGCTCGCCGTAGGAGATGGGCTTCGTAGAGTAGTTTCGTGAGTCGCGGCGGGCCGAGCATCTCGAAGGCAACTCCTTCACTACCGTGTTGCTGCTCTAACCGGCGCAGCTCTTCCAGAGCGATGTGGCGTAGGACACCGCCGCGGTAACTGGGACCCAATACGGCGCTGTCGAGCGCAGCAATCGTGTCGTGACCGGTGTTACCACCAAGGATTTCACGGACGACGATATCGGCGATCTCTTCGGGTGTGACAAGTTCCATCTGTCCGAGAGCGCTGACGGTCTCGAATTCAGCCCGGGCGAAAACTCCATTCTCTCCCGTGTCAATGAAGACAGAGCGCAGCGGTTCTTCGAAGCGACGGAGGGCTGTCGGTGGATGGCTAGGGAGAGTATCCCCGAGCTCCAAGGCCTCTTCAGGGGGGAGATCAACGCGCATGAGCGGACGCCCACGGAAGAGTACCGTGTCGTAGGCAATTCGCTTCCAAGCGATGATGGCGGCAGGTTTGACCTCTTTGACGATTGGGGCTCCGGGAGTACGGCCCATGAGGAACAGCAGTAAGGATTGGGCTCCAGCAACGGCGGACTTCGCCAGGAGGACTCGTGAAGGCCGCTCTTCGCTGTGGGTATACGGGATGTTCAATCCCATACCGCCGGTCCCTGTCGTGCCAACCTTCAAGTACAGGCGAGTGCCGGCAGCGAGGAGGCTGTGGTAGAGGATCTGAATGTGGCGAATCAGTTGCGGAATGTAGAGGCTGCTCAGAAGGCGTTCCGTGGCTTCCACGGGAAACTCGTGGTGCTGAAGACCATGCCAAACGGCAGCGGCAGCACTGTAGATGTCCTGGTAGGCAATGGCGGTGGCAGTGTTGATGCAGTCGACGACGATGTCGGGGCGAGTGGTGGTGAGGAGTTCGTAGAGTGCAGACTGTTGGAGGCGTGTTTCTTCCAGCTCGCTGAGGATATCTTCAATGAGGGCAGCCCGTGTTGTAGGATTGGCAAGAAGGTCGCTACGGGGAAGGTCCTTCCAGGCGCTGCGGACGAAGATATCCCCCCACCAGGCCTCGATGCTGACAGAGGGGAAGAGTCGGCGGAAGTCGGCAGCCGCTTCCTCTGCTTCTGTTCGGCGCAGGGAGGTGACAATGAGTCGCTTCGGGGATTCTTGGAGAATGCGGCGGCAGACGGCAGACCCTACCAACCCCCAGCCGCCGAGCACCAGTACGGTCTGCGACTCTAGCCTCATGAGCGATCTTGCTGTGTGGTGTGGTACTCGAGTCTCTGAGCCACACGGCGGGCTGCGGTGACCATGTTGTGGAGTGCAGGGATGACCTCATCCCATTTCCGAGTCTTCAACCCGCAGTCGGGGTTGACCCATACAGCCTCTGGCGGCAACACATTGAGAACGCGTTGGAGGATTGCCTCGACCTCTTCAGGGCTGGGAACAGCAGGGGAGTGGACGTCGTAAACGCCAACTCCGACGTGGAGGCTGCCCGGCGGGAGCTGAGAGAAGCTGTCTACAATCTCCCCCTTGCTGCGCGAGCCCTCGATGGAGAGCACGTCGAAGTCCAATTGGGCGATGTAGGGCAGGATGTCGTTGAACTCCGAATAGCACATGTGGGTGTGGATCTGTGTCTCCGGGCGAGCTCGGGCATGGCAAAGGCGGAAGGCTCGTGTTGCCCATCGGAAGTACTCATCCCAGTGGCGCCGCTTCAGTGGGGCTCCTTCCCGAAAGGCAGGCTCGTCTATCTGGATGATGCGAATGCCAGCATTCTCCAGGTCGCGGACCTCATCGGCTAGGGCTAGTGCTATCTCGTAGGCTAACTCTTCAGCCGGAATGTCAGGGCGCCAGTAGCTCCAGAGGAGCATTGTCACTGGGCCGGTGAGCATCCCCTTGACGGGCTTACGGGTAAGCGACTGGGCATACGTAATGTCACGCACAGTCATCGGTTGGGGACGCCAGACGTCTCCGTAGATGATGGGCGGACGGTAGACTCGGGAGCCGTAGGAGAGTACCCAGCCGTGTTCAGTTGTGGCGAACCCCTCCAAGCGTTCAGCGAAGTACTCCACCATGTCGCTGCGCTCGAACTCCCCGTGGACGAGCACATCCAACCCCAGCTCCTCTTGGATGGCGATAGCGTGGCGGATGTACTGCTGGATAGCGGTATCGTACTCCTCAGCAGAGAGCTCCCCACGGCGGTATTGGGCTCGAAGGCGGCGTAGTTCGGCCGTCTGGGGGAAGGACCCAATAGTCGTCGTTGGCAGTACGGGGAGGTGTAGGAGCTTGCGTTGGAGAGCGCGGCGTTCGGCTGCGGGGGGGCTTCGGTGGAAGTCACTCTCCGTTAGAGCTGCTAGGCGCTGGCGCACCCGTTCATTGCGAGCAAAGGGTTGGTGCACGAGGGCCGACTGCTCCTTGACACGCTGTAAGGCAGAAGTGTCGCCTTCCCATGCCGCCTTCAGTAGCCACAGCTCCTCGATCCGCTCCCGAGCGAATGCCAAGCGCTCTCGGAGTCCCTCCGGAAGGCGTGATTCTACGGTTGTCGTAATCGGTAGGTGCCACAGGGGACAGGACGGGGCGAGAACAACGCTATCGGCAAGTCGGGTAAGGCTTTCGACGAAGCGTAGAAGCTCTTCCAAATCCGAGCGCCAGACCTGCCGTCCGCTGACAATGCCGGCAATCAGGGCCTTCTCCCTCGGAAAGCCGAAGCGCTGGAGGGCTTCCCAGTTCTCGGAGTTCGAGACGAAGTCCAGCCCGATACCGGCCACAGGCAGCTCGCAGTACCGCTGGAAGTCGGAGACGCTGTCGTAGTAGCAGAGCACCCACAGTGGGAGCCCGCAGCGGCTGAGTTCACCATACCATTGCGCCACCAACTCCCAGTGTGCGTTCGGGACGTCTAGAGCAAGAGCGGGTTCGTGGAGCACAGCAAGAGCTACCCCTTCGCTGCGTAGGCTCTCCAGAACTTCCACGTATACGGGCAGCAACGCTGAGCTGAACACGTGGAACTCTTCGTCGCTTAGGGGCGTGATGCGGAGGACACCGTTGGAGGAGTGTGAGCGCTTGGAAAGCCGCAGGAAGGTATAGGGGCCGATGATCGTGGGAACCGTCTCTACCCCTCGCTGGCGATAGAAGCGGACGTCTTCCAGCGGGAAGTTCCGCGAGAGCTGGAAGTTAGGCTGTTCGAGCTCCGGGACGAGGTAGTGGTAGTTCGTGTTGAACCACTTCGTCAGTTCCAAGGCTTGCTTGCCGCGAGCTAGGGCAAAGTAGGAAGACAGCCCGTCGTAGGGGCCGATTCGTTGAGGAAGAGCCCCAACCATCACGGCGGTGTCCAGCATGGGATCGTAGAGGGAGAGCTCGTTGCTCGGGATGAGGTCCATCGAGCGGTACTCTCGCAGCCGTTCCTCGCGGAGGGCGGCCATGCCCTGTAGCAGTCCCTCTTCGTCCACGGAGCCGGACCAGTAGCCCTCAAGGAGCGTCTTGTACTGTCGGCGCTCTCCAAGGCGGGGGAATCCAAATGCGAAAGTCAGCACGCTGCTCATTGGGCGGGAGAGGACTAAAGCGAACGCGCGAATTTAGTGAGTGCTGGGGGGTCTGCTACAGAAGAGGGCTGCAAAGTTCCCACGAGAATACGGTCGTGGCCAGCGTAGTCTTTTCGGATCCGTAGCCACCGGGCATTCGGGCGGAAGAGCTCAGCAACGGAGTTCATACTTCCTGCTCCTACCTCCAGGAGGAAGAGGCCGCCAGGCGAGAGCAGTACTGGGAAGATCTGAGCAAATCGGCGATAGAAGCCTAAGCCGTCACCACCGTCCGTGAGCGCCTCACGAGGCTCGTGGAGGCGGACTTCGGGCTGCAAGTGTGGAAGGTCAGCGGCAGGAATGTACGGCGGATTGGAGACGATAAGGTGGAACGGCTGCTCAGGTGGTAATTCGCGGAGGATGTCGACGCGGGCAAAACGGACGTTCCGGAGTCCCAGGCGCCGGGCATTGTAGCGAGCTACAAGGAGCGCTCGCAGCGAAGTGTCAATCCCAAGCACATCGGCTCTCATGCAGTGGTAGGCGATCGCCAGGGCAATACAGCCGGAGCCGGTTCCGATGTCCAAGACGCGGACTGGATGGGGTAGAGAGCCTCTGCGGAGCAAGGCTAGTGCCTCTTCCACCAGCAGCTCTGTTTCTGGCCGTGGGATGAAGACCCCACGCCGGAGCGAGAGCCGGAGGCCGAAGAATTCGGTCTCTCGCAGCAGGTACTGTACAGGCTCGCGGCGGAGGCGGCGTCTGAGGAGCAGTGAGAGTCGACGGCGAGCAGTGGGCGGCAGAGGTGTAGAACGCTCCAGTACGAGCCGAAGTCGGTCCCATCCCAGAACATGGCACAACAGGAGTTCGGCGGTACGCCGTGGGCTGTCCAATCCTGCGGTAGACAGGACCTGCGTAATTTTGGCCAGGGCTTCTCCGACGGTGCGGCAGCTTGCCAATCGGCTACTCAGCATAGTACTCTTGGAGCGGCTTCACCTGGAGCTCGGCCCGGCGTAGTTCAGCCAGTCCGCGTAAGGATGCAGCGGCTGCTGCGAGTGTTGTGAAAAAGGGGATCCGATAGCGCATCGCCGTGCGGCCCATGATGTGCTCGTCATACCGGGCATTCTCTCCGAGTGGCGTGTTGATGAGGATGTCCACCTTGCCGTCGGTGATGTAGTCAATGATGCTGGGGCGCCCTTCGTAGTGTTTCCGCACAGGTGTCACCGGGAGACCGTGGCGGCGGAGGAATGCTGCTGTTCCTGCAGTGGCCCAGAGCTCGAAGCCTAGTTCAAGGTATCCGCGAGCGATTTCAACGGCTTGCTGGGTTTTGTCGTAGTCAGCCAGCGAAATGAAGACACGGCCGCCATTAGTCGGGAGGCGATTCCCCGCTGCGATGTGGGCTTTGATGAGGGCACGTCCAAAGGAGGAGTCAATCCCCATGACTTCGCCCGTAGAGCGCATCTCCGGTCCGGGGAAGACATGCACCTGGGGGAACTTGGTGAAGGGAAAGACCGATTCCTTCACGGCCACATACCCTAGGTCCAGCCGGAACTCTGGGACGTTGAGGTTGGACAGCTTCTTGCCTACCATCGCATGAAGGGCCAGTTCCAAGATGGGAATGCCCGTGGCCTTGGCGACGAACGGCATCGTGCGCGAAGCTCGGGGGTTAGCCTCCAGCACGTAGATCGTTCCTTGCTGCAGTGCATACTGGACGTTGAGTGGACCCACGACCTGGAGCGCTCGGGCAATTCGGCGAGTGTAGTCGCAGAGGGTTTCCAGTTGCTCGCGAGTGATGTTGTACGGGGGCAGCACGCAGGTGGAATCGCCAGAGTGGATGCCGGCTTCCTCTATGTGCTGTAGGACACCAGCGATGAGAACGGTCTCGCCATCGCTAACGGCGTCAACGTCGAATTCGTAGGCATGCTCCAAGAAGCGGTCAATGAGCACGGGGCGCTCTGGGAAAGCAGCGAAGGCTTCGCGGAGGTACCGACGGAGAGTCTCCTCGCGGTAGCAGATCTGCATTGCCCGTCCTCCGAGGACGTAGGATGGCCGAACCAGCACGGGGTAGCCGATTTGGCGTGCGATGTTGACGGCCTCCTCTTCCGATCGCGCGGCGCCCCACGGTGGACAGGGGATGCCAAGCGTGTCCAGTAGGTGTGCAAAGCGTTCGCGGTCTTCTGCCAAGTCGATCCCTTCGGGTGAGGTACCCAGTAGACGGAAGCCAGCAGCTTGGAGTCGGTGGGAGAGCCGCAACGGAGTCTGACCACCCAACGTTACGATGATCCCGTCTGGTTGCTCGTGCTCCAGAATGTTGAGGACGTCTTCGGCAGTGAGTGGCTCGAAGTAGAGCTTGTCCACGATGTCGTAGTCCGTGGAGACGGTCTCTGGGTTGCAGTTGATCATGATCGCCTCGTACCCTAAGCGCCGCAGGGCAAAGATGCCTTGGACGCAGCAGTAGTCGAACTCGATCCCCTGCCCGATGCGGTTGGGGCCGCTGCCCAAGATGACGACCTTTGGACGGCGCGAGGGAATGGACTCATTCTCCCCAGGGGCGTAGGTGGAGTAGTGGTAAGGGGTTTCGGACTCGAACTCCGCAGCGCAGGTATCCACGGTCTTGTAGACGGGACGGATGCCGTGCTGGCGCCGGAAGTCCGCTACTTCGGCCTCGGTACTGCCGGTCAGCACAGCTAACTGCACGTCGGAGAATCCCAGAGCCTTGAGGCGGCGGACCCGTTCGGGGCCGAGCTGCCGTAGTGCTTCAGTGCCCTGACAGCCATTCTGGTGCCGGAAGCTGATGACTTCGTGGGCTGCGGTGACGATCTCTCGGCATTGCTCGATGAACCATGGATCGTAGCCCGTCAACTCGTGGATTTCCTCCGTGCTCATTCCCAGCCGGAGGGCGTCGCAGAGGTCGAAGATAGACCGGGAATGGCGCCGGCGGAGCCTTGCCCGCAGGGGTTCGCGTTCTTCCTCGCTGAGTGGCTGCAGGTATTCGGGACGGTCGAACCCGAAGCCGAAGCGCCCCTGCTCTAAGCTTCGGATAGCCTTCTGGAGGGCCTCCTTGAAGGTACGCCCAAAGGCCATGGCCTCGCCGACCGACTTCATCTGGGTTCCAAGCTCGTCGGGTACCTCTGGGAACTTCTCGAAGTCCCACCGTGGGATCTTGACCACGACGTAGTCGATGGCGGGTTCGAAGCATGCAGGGGTTTTGCCGGTGATGTCGTTGAGGATTTCATCCAGCGTATAGCCTATTGCCAGCTTTGCAGCGATCTTGGCGATGGGGAAGCCTGTGGCTTTAGAAGCCAGCGCCGAGCTGCGGGAGACGCGCGGGTTCATCTCGATGACTACCATGCGCCCCGTCTTGGGGTCGACCGCAAACTGGATATTCGAGCCACCAGTCTCCACGCCGATTTCCCGCATAATGCGGATGGCGGCGTCGCGCATCTGCTGGTATTCTCGGTCTGTCAAGGTCTGGGCGGGGGCAACGGTGATGGAGTCCCCTGTGTGAACGCCCATCGGGTCGAAGTTCTCGATCGAGCAGACAATCACAACGTTGTCCCTGCGGTCGCGCATGACTTCCAGCTCATACTCCTTCCAGCCCAGCACCGACTCTTCCACCAGCACGCGCCGGATTGGGCTGGCAACGAGGGCTGCGGCGAGTAGTTCGCGGTACTCTTCCATGTTGTAGGCGATCCCACCGCCTGTACCTCCGAGGGTGAAAGAAGGCCGGAGGATGGCAGGGAAACCAATCGCTTCAATCGCACGGAGGCCCTCCTCAACGGAATGGACGAAAGCTCCGCGTGGCGTCTCCAACCCACAGCGCCGCATGGCTTCTTGGAAGAGCTTTCGGTCTTCGGCTTTGCGGATCGCCTCCAGTGAAGAGCCGATGAGGCGGACACCGTAGCGCTGAAGGACACCTCGTTCTGCAAGCTCAACGGCGACGTTGAGCCCAGTCTGCCCGCCCATGGTGGGTAGGAGCGCGTCGGGGCGCTCGCGGGCGATGATCTTCTCCACAAACTCTGCGGTAATGGGCTCAATGTAGGTGGCATCGGCCAACTCAGGGTCGGTCATGATAGTGGCCGGGTTGGAGTTGACGAGGATGACGCGGAGCCCTTCCTGCCGCAGAGCCTTGCAGGCCTGGGTACCGCTGTAGTCAAACTCGCACGCTTGTCCGATAACGATGGGGCCTGAGCCGATGATGAGGACGCTGCGGATATCGGGTGACCGTGGCATTAGGCTGAGCGTCTGCTTGGGTGGTACCGACTCAGATTCGTCCTGCCCGGCGCAGCTGGTCTTCTATCCAGCGGTAGGTGGCTTCCAGCCCGACTTCCAGTGGCGTCTGCGGTTCCCAGCCGAGGAGTTGGCGTAGCCGGGTGTTGTCACTGTTACGGCCACGGACGCCCTGAGGTTTGGTAAGGTCATGGCGCTTGTGGATGCGCTTGCCGGCAATCTGGGCCACGATGTCCACCAGCTCGTTGATCGTCACGAGCCGGTCGCTTCCTAAGTTCAGCGGCTGTCGGATGTCCGAGAGCATGATGCGGTAGATGCCTTCGACGCAGTCGGCGATGTACATGAAGGAGCGCGTCTGGTTGCCGTCACCCCAGATCTCAATTGTGTCCCCGTCCTTAGCGAGCGCGATCTTGCGGCAGATAGCAGCAGGCGCCTTTTCGCGCCCCCCTTCATACTCCCCGACTGGGCCGTAGACGTTGTGGAATCGGGCAACGCGTACCTCCAGGCCGTAGTCTTCGGCGTAGTACTGGCAGAGCTTCTCGGCGAAGAGCTTCTCCCAGCCATAGCCCTCTTCGGGGTCGGCTGGGTAGGCGTCCTCTTCTCGTAGAGGGGTCACGTCAGGGGTGCTTTGGCGGTACTGCGGGTAGATGCAGGCTGAGGAGGAGAAGAAGAAGCGCTGTCCGCCATTGAGGCGGGTGGCTTCCAGCATGTGGGCGTTGATGAGGATGTTGTTGCGGGCAACATCGGCATGATAGCGGCTGATGTAGCCGATGCCACCCATGTCAGCGGCTAAGTTGTAGACGTGATCGATCCCTTCGGTGGCTCGGAGGCAGTCTTCCCAGCGGCGCAGGTCTAAGAGGAGGAATTCGTGCGCGCGTGTCGGTTCGTAAGCGGGGGGCTTCAGGTCAACCCCTCGGACCCAGTAACCACGTTCGACCAGGAAGGTCACCAGATGGTGCCCTATGAAGCCGCCAGCGCCAGTGACAAGGACGCGCGTAGGCATTGTGGATGGGACTCCGGGTGAGACGGCAGGCGCAATGACGTACGTCTGCGAGTGCGTAGTGAAGGCATGGAGGCACTAAGTTTGCGAGCGATTCTCGCGGTGTTGCGGTAGGCTGGAATGGTATGCGCGGAAGGGCAGGTATCCCGCCGGCCATGGGTATGGCGCTGGTGGCTGAGTTGCGTGGTTGTTGGAGGGGCACTCCTACTCGGCGGGAGCGTGGTGCGTTCGGTGGCGCTCTTTTCGGTGTTCCAGCCGGGCACGGTAGAGCTGGAGGGGCACTACCTGCCAGCCGAACGACTGCAGAGTTACCGAGTGGCCGTCAACAGCAGTCCGTACGTATGGGCCGGCGGCGTGGTCTTCTTCGTTGGGGTTGCAGGCAGCGTCGCCTATCGGTGGCGGCAGTTACGCCAGCACGGTTGGCTTGTGATGGCGGCAGTATTGGCGGCGCTGGCGCTTGCAGCGGAGGTGTGGTTGGTGGCTCGGTTCGATATACCCCTGGTGATGCTGTTTGCAGGAGGGGCTCCATCGCTGGAGGTTGTGGAGCCGCTCGTTCTGAAGCGGGTCCGCCAAGGGGGGAGTATTGGGCTGTTGGCAGCATACGCGGAGTGGACCGTCTTGCTTCTCTTCATCTGGCGTCCCCTGGAGCAGAGCGATGGGACCGGAGCGGTTGGTGAAGGAGTTGCTGGAAGTAGCTCGCCGATGCGGGATTCAGGTGCGGCGTGAGCACGGGCGTTTCCGCGGGGGCTACTGCGTCTTCCGAGATCGGCGGCTCATCGTTGTGAATCGAGCGCTCCCGCCGGAGCAGATGAGTGTGGTATTAGCCGAAGCTCTGCAGCAGCTCCCGTTGGAGGGCGTCCCGCTGAAACCTGCTGTGAGGTCGTGGCTGGAGGCGGTAGCAGCCCAACACAGAGCTCTCCTGCTGGACGTCTCCACACCGAAGATGGTGGAGCAAACGAGAAAGCCATGAGGATGGTCTGGTGCGCAATTGCAGCCCTATGCATGCCGCTTGTCGTCCGTGCCCAGCTCCAAGAAGGTCAGCCACTGGACCGTGTCGTGGCTATCGTTGGTGGTGAGGCCATCTTCGCTTCCGATGTCGAAGCGCAGGTCCAGCTCTTCCGGCAGCAGCTCCCTGCGGGGGTTGAGCTGGCAGATAGTATCCTACGGCGGCGCGCGTTAGAGGCGCTCATTGACGAGAAGCTCATGCTGCTGAAGGCGCAGGAGGACAGCATCGTGGTCAGCGACGATGAGGTCACCCAACGCCTGGAGTTCCAGCTCCAGCTATTGGTGCAGCAGGTAGGCTCAGAGCGCCGAGTAGCAGAGCTCTACGGGATGCCTGTTGAGCGGATTCGGCGGGAGTATCGAGAGGAGGTGCGCAAGCGGCTCCTGGTGGAGAAGTTGCAGCAGCAGCGGTTTGGGACGATTCGCTGCAGTGCTCGGGAGTTGGAGGAGTTCTACCAACGCTACCGGGATTCCCTGCCGCTTGTGCCGGCACAGGTAGAGCTGTACCACCTGGTTCGGTATGTCCAGCCGGACTCTGCGGCGCGGCAGCAGGTGATGGAGCTTGCTCGCCGAGTGCGCGATAGCCTCCTGCGGGGTGAGGATTTTGCTGAGTTCGTGCGCCGTTACAGCGATGACCGCGGTTCAGCCGCTGCTGGCGGAGACATCGGCTGGGTAGAGCGTGGTAAGCTGTTGCCGGAGTACGAGCGCGTAGCCTTTTCGCTGCAGGTGGGGGAGATCTCCCCGCCAGTCGAGACCCCCATCGGTTACTACCTCATCCAAGTGCTGGACCGTCGGCAAGATGCTGTGCGGACGCGGCATATCCTCTTTCGCCTGCGGGCTGATGCAGAGCGGGTACGTTTGGAGCTCCTACGGTTGCGAGAGCTTGCCATCCAAGGGGCTCCTTTCGACTCATTAGCGCGCCTCTACTCGGAGGAGCCGGATACGAAGGGGTTCGGTGGGGCCTTAGGGTTAGTTCCGCTGGACGGCCTCTCGCAGGAGCTTCGGAAGGCCATCGAGGAGTTGCCCGATGGCGGGATTTCGGAGCCGTTGCCGTACTTAGCCAACCCGCATCGGCCGGGGCTGCAGCTCCTCTACCGGAAGCGCATGGTACCACAGCATCCAGCAAGCCTCCCCGAGGATGCCGGATACGTTGAGCGCTTCTGCCAGCAGTGGAAGCGGGAGCAGGAGTATCGGCGATGGGTTGCTGAACTACGCCGCCGTTTTCCGTGGGAGGTGCGTCCATGATGGGGTATCGGTACAGGTCGGCAGTGCTTGCTACGCTTTTGACTGCCGTTGCAGTCCTCAGAGCTCAAGTACCGGCTCCGCTCCAGCAGCCACTGCCGCCACAGCGGGCATTAGGGTGGCAAGAGGAGACCGATACGCTCATCCAGCCCGTTCCATTGCCCACTGAGGAGCTCCGGCAGACAACGCCGGAGCAGGACAGCGCCTACGTTCGGGCCCTGCGCACACCGCTAACTCCACTCTCGCGGTTCCAGGCTGCTCTCCGGGAATCTTCGCCGGCCTGGTTAGCAGCTCAGGAGCAGGTACTGCTCCCTCCATGGCAGAGTGCTCTTCGGAATCTCCGCCTCGACCCGGCGGTACTAGTCCCTACGGGTGAGGAGCTTGTCCAGCATGCGTATGCCCTCCAGCAGGCGCAGGCATTGCCTACCGCGACGTTGCGGCGGACTCCTGGAAGTGGTGTAGCCATCCCGCTAGCTGCAATTGCCCAGTTCATCGGGTTGACAGAGGACCTCTCTCCAACGATTCGCTATGAAGTGCAGACGGTATCGCATGTGCAGGTGCGCGTCTACTCGGTACAGGCACTGCTGGTTGCGACACTCTACGATGGAGTCCAGCGTCCTGGCCGGTACAGCTTGACGTGGAATGGGCGCGATGACCAAGGGCGTGAAGTTCCACCAGGGGACTACGTCGCTGAGGTCCGCATCGGTGGAACGCAGCGACTCTACAAGCGCATTCGGCTCGGAAGCTCCGACATTCGGTAAGGGTCCCACCAGGCTTCGGGTGTAAGGAATGTGGCACCGCATAGGAGTGGTTGCATGCCTCCTTGGAGGTCTTGCGGTGGCGGAGGCGGTCCCTGTGGTGCTCAAGCTACGGGCTACTGCTCCATCGCTTAAGGAGTGGAGTGCAGGTGGGCGTCGTGGGACACTGGCCTTTGTGATGCAAGTAGCCGGGATGCATGTAGCCGCTCCGCTGGTCCCTGAGGGACTGTTCCAGGCACTTTACCAGCGGGCACAGCAGCAAGGTGGTGTAGCGCTCTTCCAGCGCCTCAGGGAGCTTGAGCGGATTGTCGTAGTGGAGTTGCCGAGTGCAGTGGACACGGCGGTGCTCCTCCGGAAGCTAAAACGCCATCCGGAGGTGGAGTACGTCGAGCTTCTACCGGAGCGGTTTCTCTGCGAGGTTCCGAACGACCCACTCGTGGCTGGACAGTACGCGCTGAACGTGGCCCGCGTCTTTGAGGCGTGGGACTTGATGCCGGCTGATGTGCAGCCGATTGTGGTGGCCATTGTAGACACAGGCATTGACATGGAGCATCCCGACCTGGCGGACAACATCTTCCTGAATCCCGGCGAGCTTGGAACGGATGCTGCTGGGCGGGATAAGCGCTCGAATGGTGTGGATGACGATGGGAACGGATTCGTTGACGACTGGCGGGGCTGGGATTTTGCAGCCGGTTCGGGGAACCAGCAAGACAATGACCCTCGGCCAGGGAATTCTCACGGGACGCACGTGGCCGGGATTGTCGGGGCAATCATCAACAATGCTCGAGGGATTGCCGGCATTGTCCCCAAGGTCCGCCTGCTGGCGGTGAAGATTGGACCTGATGAGCCGGGAGCGCAATCGGTGCACAATGCTTACCAGGGCATCCTCTACGCGGCCTCGATGGGAGCGGCGGTCATCAATTGTAGTTGGGGCGGGCCGGGGCGTTCTGAGGTAGAGTACGAGGTGGTTCGAACGGCCGTTGCAATGGGAGCTGTCATCGTGGCTGCCGCGGGGAACGATGGGCGCAGGGGGCCTTTCTATCCAGCAGCGTATCCTGAGGTACTTTCCGTCGCAGCAACGGATTCGGCTGACAATAAGGCACCGTACTCCAACTACCACGAGACCGTGGACATTGCAGCCCCTGGCGATGAGATTCTGTCCCTCCTCCCCGGGGGGCTTTACACGAGGATGAGCGGTACTTCAATGGCGGCACCCGTCGTGAGCGGCGTGGTGGCGTTAGTGCGACAGCGCTTTCCTCAGTACTCTCCGTTGCAGGCGATAGCTCGAGTGATGATGGCTGCTGACGACGTTACCCAGCGTCAGCCCTGGCTATCGGGCTTGCTGGGGTGGGGGCGGGTTAACGCATACAGGGCGCTTGCGGAGCCGACCCTATTCGCCTGCTTCGTTGATAGCATAGCCATCACCGATGTTGATGGCGATGGCTTCTTCGATGCTGGCGACACGTTGCAGGTGTCTGTGGGAGTCCGGAACATCCTGGATGCTGTTGACAGCGTAGTGGTGGACATCTTTACCCCCTTGGTGCCAGCACCGGAGTATCTGCGGCAGCGGATTGTCCTCTCTGGTATGGCAACAGGAGAGTATCGGCGCTTGCCAGAGCCGTTCCTGTTGCGGATTGCTCCTACGGTGCCGCACAACGCCATCATGGAGTTTCGCATCAACGTGCGTTATGGGCGCCGGCTCATCGGCCGTGGTTGGACTGCAACCGTTGTGCGCCCAGTCTATCGGACACTGGCGGCGAACAACATTGCTGTCACCTTCAACAGCCGCGGCAACATTGCCTTCAACGACTACCCAGAGAATACGCAAGGGGATGGCTTCCGATGGCGTGGCAGTCCCAATCTGCTCTTCGAGGGAGCGTTGATGGTTGGCATCTCTGCGGGACGGCTCTCCAACGTTGCCCGGGGAGCACTGCAAGACCAGCAGGACCGCTCGTTCGTAACACGGCAGGTCCTCCGCCTCTTCCAGCCCGGTCCCCATGCCGCACTGGAGGCTGAGGCCGTCTTCGCCGACGAACGGAGGCCTGAAGATGCGGGGGTTGCCGTCCGGCAGCGCATCTACCAGTTCTCTCAGGCTGAGCGGAGTGATTTCGTGTTGGTTGTCTATGACATCGTCAACCAGACGGACTCGGCGTTTACCACCCTCCACGTCGGCTGGTACATGGACTGGGACATCAGTCCCTCAGCCATGGGCGATCGGGCGCTCTACGACAGTGTCTCGGGGGTTGGGTACGTCGTCTGCGAGAGTTGTCCAGTACCGATGCCCTTGGCAGGAGCGATACTCCTGAGTCGGCAGCCGGTGAACTTCTTCGCCATCGACAACGACGGCCGTGGTCCCGACAATCCGGGAGTCTACGATGGATTCACGCGGGAAGAGAAATGGCGTACGATGAGTAGCGGCCTTGCCCGCTTGCGGTCCAATCGCACGGATGCTTCGTTCGTGCTGGCAGGGGGGCCTATTCAGCTTGGGCCAGGGGATACAGCGCAAGTTGTGCTGGCGCTGGTAGCGGGAGCGGATGTGGAGGGACTTCGGCAAGCTGCTGCTGCTGCCCGACAAGCTGCAGCAACCCTCGGGGTGGATACCGTCCCATGGACTCCGCTACCGAGTCGCATATCGGCCTGGCTCTTCCCCAACCCTTGGCAACCGGGGATGCCAGTGCCAACGCTTGTGCTGAGTCTGCCGGAACGGCGCTACGTCCGCATCCGCCTGGTAGATCCGCTCGGGCGCTTCGTTGCAGAACTTGCTGAGGGGCTCTACCAGCCCGGGACTCATCGCTTCGTCATTCCACCTGCGGAACTCAGCAGTGGCCCCTACTTCCTCTACACTATGGCAGGCGCTGAAGGGATGGTCGTACCCTTGGTCATTGCGCGCTGAACATGCAGCGGTACGAGGAGCTGCTTGAGTTGGTGAAGAGTTGCCAGGCAGACTTTGAACGCTTCTACCTCAAGCAGAACCGACGGGCCGGTATCCGGCTGCGCAAGCGGATGCAAGAACTTCGCCGCTTAGCCAAAGCGATACGGGATGAAATCCAACAGCTCCGCCGCACTTTCCCTCCGAGGCCAAAGCGCCGTTTGAAGCAGTCCGAGCAGGAGTGAGGTAGCGGCAGTGGGCACAACTCAAAGGCTAATTTTGCCACCCGCGTGGTAGAACGAACCCAAGTAAGGCGCAGATGGCCGGTGTGCGGGTAGAGACTGACACAATGGGTCCTATAGAGGTCCCGGCCGACAAGTACTGGGGAGCACAGACAGCGCGTTCGCTCATTCACTTCGCTATTGGCACCGAACGGATGCCGCGCGAGCTCATTCGAGCTCTAGGCATCGTCAAGAAGGCAGCGGCCCTTGTTAATCGAGACCTTGGCCTCTTGCCACCAGAGAAGGCAGAACTCATTGTGCGTGCTGCTGACGAGGTCATCGAGGGCAAGCTGGATGACCACTTCCCGCTCTCCGTCTGGCAGACTGGCTCCGGGACGCAGACGAACATGAACGTCAACGAGGTCATCGCCAACCGTGCGATTGAGCTGGCAGGTGGGGTGGTAGGGAGCAAGCGTCCGATCCATCCCAACGACGATGTCAACAAGTCGCAGAGCTCCAACGATGTCTTCCCGACCGCGATGCACATCGCCGCTGCTGAGCAGATCGTCCACCGGCTGCTGCCAGCAGTTCGGGAACTGCGCGATGCCTTGGCGGAGAAGGCAGAGAGCTTTCGAGATGTCATCAAGATCGGGCGCACCCACCTCATGGATGCCGTCCCGCTGACCCTAGGACAGGAGTTCTCCGGCTACGTCCAGCAGTTGACGAACGCTCTGCGGCGGATTGAGGCGGTGCTACCAGACCTCTACGAGCTGGCAATCGGTGGGACGGCTGTCGGGACAGGGCTCAACACGCATCCGGAGTTCGCTGAACGGATGGCAGCGATGATTGCACAGTTGACGAGGCTGCCGTTTGTGTCGGCTCCGAACAAGTTTGAGGCACTGGCGGCACACGATGCCCTCGTCTGGGCACATGGCGCTCTGCGGACACTGGCGGTGGCGCTCCACAAGATTGCCAACGATATCCGCTGGATGGCCTCGGGGCCTCGGGCGGGCCTAGCAGAGATTCGCATCCCGGAGAATGAGCCTGGTTCATCCATCATGCCGGGCAAAGTCAACCCGACTCAGTCGGAAGCCATGACGATGGTTGCCACACAAGTCCTCGGCAACGATGTCACAATCAGCATTGCGGGCTCTCTTGGGGCCTTCGAGCTGAACGTGTACAAGCCCGTCATCATCTTCAACTTCCTGCAGAGCGTCCGCTTGCTGGCCGATGCCTGCCGCTCGTTTACGCGTTACTGTGTCGTCGGTATTGAGCCGAACCGAGAGCGCTTGCGAGCGTACGTAGAGCAGTCGTTGATGCTCGTAACAGCGCTCAATCCCTACATCGGCTACGACAATGCTGCCCGCATTGCGAAACGTGCCTACCAGACAGGGAAGAGCCTGAAGGAGGCGGCTGTTGAACTGGGGCTGTTGACGGCAGAGGAGTTCGATCGCATCGTGCGTCCAGAGCAGATGCTAGGCCCCAACCTGTGAGGCCTTCCGGATCTCTCCAATGACAACGGGAGACTCCTCAGCGCAGAGGGCCATCACCTCGCTGACATGCTCTGGGGCAATCACCAGGACCATGCCAATCCCAAGGTTGAAGACGCGCCGCATCTCCTCCTCTGGAATAGCACCGGCGCGTTGGATGTAGCGGAAGAGTGGCGGCACCTGCCATGCATCCCACATAATCTCAGCGACGACGCCACGGGGTAGGATTCTCTGCAAGTTCCCCACGATACCGCCACCTGTCACGTGGGCGATTCCCTTTGCAAGCCCGCGCTGCAGCACGGGCAGGAGCGTTGCCGCATACGAGCGGTGGACTGCCAGCAAAGCCTCGCCCAGCGAGCTCCCAAGCTCGGGCATGTAGGTTTCGAGGTCATGGTCTCGAAGAGCCGCCATCGCCAGGGAATAGCCGTTCGTGTGTAGCCCTGTAGAGGCAAGGCCAATCAGTACGTCCCCTGGCTGGATGGAGCGGCCGTCGAGGATGTGAGAGTATTCCACGACGCCGATGATGGTGCCAGCGAGGTCGTAGTCTCCTGGGGCGTAGACGGAGGGCATTTCGGCGGTCTCACCGCCGAGAAGAGCACAGCCATTACTCCGGCAGGCAGTGATGATGCCGCCGATGACTTGCTCAGCGACGCCGATGTCCAGCCTCCCACAGGCGAAGTAGTCCAGGAAGAAGAGCGGTCGGGCGCCGCAGCAGAGGATGTCGTTGACGCAGTGGTTGACCAAGTCCTGCCCGACTGTGCTGTGGCTCCCTAGACGGATGGCAAGTTTCACCTTCGTCCCGACTCCATCGGTGCTAGCCACCAGGACGGGGTGTTCGTAGTCGCTGAAGCGAGCGTCGAAGAAGCCCCCGAAGTGGCCAATGTCGGCTATCACGCCGGGAGTGAAGGTAGAGCGAATAAGGGGCTTCAGGCGACGCAGGAGCTCATCAGCAGCGTCAATGTCGACGCCGGCATCTCGGTAGGTCAACATGACATCTGCGGCACCTTGTCCGACGGTTCCCGGATAGGCTCCCAGGAGCGGGCAATCGAGCGGTGCAGGAAGAGGACGGCGAAGGCATTGATGGTCCACAGCCAGAGTGTCCGAGCGTAGCCGTAGCGCCGATAGCGACGCGGCGATTCGTAGATCGGTAGTTCCCAAGCCATACGAATTCGCCCTAAGCGGCGGAGCCGGCGGTAGAGGTCAAAATCTTCGCCAGCATAGAGCTGCTCGTTGTAGCCGCCAACCCACTCAAATCCCCATCGCCGTACGATGTGGCATTCTCCCCGTCCGATGCCCAAGCCACAGGCGTTGAGGAGTGCAAAGTATCGGTTGTAGAGGCTGTGGAAGGCTCGGTCCTTCCATACGGCTACGGCTGGATGGACGTACACGGGGCATGCTAGAGCTACTTCGTCCGGTGCCTCTTCCGCCCAGCGGTGGATGTGCCAGAAGAAGCGTTCAGGATCAGCCGGGACGGAGTCGGCGTTGAGGAAGAGGAGGATGGAGCCACTGGCCACCCGTGCTCCCCAATTCCGACCCTGGGCGATGCTCTGGCGATAGGGGCCGGTGTGGGCGACGACGATGTCTGCATGGAGGTGCGCAATCTCCAGCGTTGCGTCTGTGCTGCCACCGTCGCTAATGATGAGCTCCACACCGTAGCGGTTCCGGAGCGCTTCTGGGAAGGATTCCAGCGTTGTGGCCAGAACGCTCTGCTCTTGGAACGTCGGGATGATAAGGCTGAAGCGGATGGAGTCGGTGCGGAGGCGATGGTGGATGGTGACGTGCGCTTCAGGAGGGAGCTCTGCAGCGGAGGCCCATGGCGGCTGGGGGGGCTGCATCAAGGCGTCACTCCAATAGGTCGCGCACTTGGTCCACGAACACGGTCACTGTTGGAGCCTCTGGGATTGGACGGACGATTGGTAGTGGGGGAATCTCTGGCGTGATTCGGATACGCTCCTCAGCATCTCGGACGTTGGGCATTAGGTAGCGGCGTACGGCGTCAGCTCGGGCTTCCAAGAGCCGTTGGGCTCGCTCCAGGAGCGTTGGGGTAGGAGCGGGCGGGACCGTGGCTCTACTTTGGCGCTTCTCCCATCGCTGGCGTTGGGGTGGGGCTGGTTCATCTATGAGTCGCGTATCCAGGATTGCGATGTGCACATTCACCCGCAGAGAGCGGTTGCGGTTGAGGAGCTCCTTGAGCTCGTTCAGCGCCGCATGCGCGGATGGCCGCAGGGTAGTGCTGCCGGGGTCAAAGGCATGGATGCGGAGTAGCTCCATCCCAGGCCGTAGCACCTGGACACGGAAGGTCTGCGAAAGCTCCGTATACTGGTCGCTGGGTGGCACGTCAACGGTGTCAGTCTGCCGCAGCACGTTATAGCCCCGGAAGGAAATGAGGTAGCGCTGTCCCGGGGTGAGGACCAGCTCGAAGGTACCGCGACGCGAGTCCGAGCGCCCCTGCTGGACGAGTTTACCGTTGGCGTCACGGACCTCAAATTCGGTCCCCACAGGAGTCCCCGTCTGGCGGTCTACAACTGTGCCGCGCAAGAGGGTGACCACCTTGATTTGGGCCTCTGCGACTGTGAGGCTCAGGGCTCCGGCTAAAAGTAACCAGCCCGGCGATGTCATGGGCAGCTCAGGCGTTGTGAGACGATCCCCGTTGTTGGAGGAAGCTCTCGATGCCGGCACGGAATTCCGGTGTTGTGCGGGCTAAGACGTTGAGCCCGGCGGCGTAGTGAAGGGCGCTCTCCGGCGGCATGCTCTGGACAGCGCTCAGCATGGCCTTCGTAAGCTGGAGTGATGCGGCGCTATACGAAGCCAACCGCTGAGCCAATTCCTCCACGAAAGCGTCCAACTGCTCATCTTCCACCACGTAGCTCACAAGCCCCAGCCGTTCGGCTTCCTCAGCAGAGATGAGCTCAGCCGTTAGTAGCAGGCGCCGGGACCGCTGCTCGCCAATCTTGTGGACCAAGAGGACACCGACGAGCGCCGGGACGAATCCTAAGCGGACCTCGGAGTAGCCAAAACGAGCACCGTTGCGTGCTGCCACAATGATGTCGCAGGCGCTCGCTAGTCCGCAGCCACCAGCGATGGCCGGACCATGGACTTTGGCAATCGTGGGCTTGGGATACGTGTAGAGCTGCCAGAGGACCCGCATCAAGAGCTCCGAGTCGGCAAGATTCTCCATCGGCGTATACTGGGTCAACTGGTGCAAATAGGCCAGGTCGGCTCCGGCACAGAATGCTGGCCCAGCTCCTTCTATGACGATCACCCGTACGCTGGGGTCTTCCTGCGCCTGATGGAGTTGGAGACTGAGTTCTCGGAGGAGCTCCGGGCTGAGGGCGTTCCGCTTCTCTGGGCGGTTGAGTCGGAGCCGACGATAGCCTTCAGCAGGCAAGACCTCTACGAGCGACATCCCAAGTCCTACGGCTGTTCTACGGAAGGCGCACGATGACTTGGTGCCACGACGAGTGGACCGAGCTGAGCCGCACCAGCAGGACTCCGGTAGCGCTTGGCGGCAGTGGAAGACGTATTGGCCCGGCCGACAGAGGGAGCATTTCTCGCTGGAGACAGTGTCCCAGGAAGTCCCAGACCTCGAGTGTCCATACTCCCCCGGCAGGGAGCTCGCCGATGAGGAAGCCGTCGTGGTATGATATCGTTAGGCGGGTTGGCCGTGGAATCGGCTCGGGAGAGGACAGGATCCGAGCATACCGGACGCACTCGCGGAAGAGTTCGGCGAGTGCGGTAGAGCTTTCCGCAGCGCCGAAGCAGCACAGGAACTGCCGCCGCTGGTTGGGTTCCCAGACACCACGGAAGCGCACTCCGACGGCAAGCGCAACATCGCCGGTGCTGTCGTGCTGGAGGCTGCTGCCACTGTTGAGCAATCGGATCTTCTCCGCCGTAGTCAGCCCGTCTCCATCGTAGAGCAAGATAGTGCTGAAGCCTGCACACTGCACCTCTGCTTCGGGAATCAGCGCAATGGCGCATGCCCCGACGATGAGTGAGTCCGAATGCTCTATGACCTCGGCTCCGTGCGGCAGCTCAACTGTTGGCTCCTCTGCTTCAGGAAAGAAGCGGACGCGGTCGCTGCGGCCAGCAGGACTCAGGTCCCAGTCCATCACGTATCCGATGGCGATATCGCGGAGCGGGATGCCGGAAGTATTCCAGGCGGTGACCAAGAAGCGCGCAACGCCGGAGCTCTCCGCAGCGAAGCCTAGGAATTGCTGCTGAAGGAGGAGTCCAATCCGGCTTCCGAGTGGAGCGTTGGCATCACTGACGAGGTTCAGCTCCTCGTTGGGTTCGGCGAAGGGTTTCAGGACGGCGAAGTCTCGGTCGCGCGTGAAGCCAGAAGGTGCAGCGCTAACGGCACGACCTTGGAGGCTGTCGGTAGCAACCAGCCCTCCGCCGTAGAGCAGGGAGCAGAACTCCCGGTAGCGGAAGCCGCTACCCTGGGCGTTGGTGGGATAGTCTGCGAAACCGAGCGCTCCATCGTCGGCAATGCTGAACTCTGCTGTACCGTTGGCAAAGGTGATTGTAGTGGGGACTGGGACGAGCGTGACGAAGAGGGCATCACGATACTCCCCAATGCTATCGCGGAGCTCCAAGCGTAGGAGTACGGGGTCCACAGAGGCGGTGGTGGCAACAGCACGGAAGGGGCCGAGTTCGCAGAAGGAAGCAGCCGGCAGCGCGGCTACTTTGCATAGCGTGTCCAGGAGGTGGAGCGCTGGGCTGGAGTCAGAGCCGAGGCGGAGCGTGCAGGTGACGTTCGTAGCGCTTCCTAGCACGTTCCGCGCTCGGATCCACAGCCAGAGGGTGTCGCCGAGTTGCCACCGGCGTCGTTGACGACCCTCGGCAGAGCGGACGAGGAGTTCGGGGAGTACTAGGCCTGGGGCTTCTGCCGGCGGTGTGGCGAGCGCTGCCCATAAGTTGAGCCGCCCCGGAAGCGCTGCAGCAATGTCAGGGTTGAGAGCGCGGATGTCGTCTGCTGTACGGCGCAGAAGAGCCAGTACTTGCAGGGGACCCAACTGTGGGTGCAGTGCGCGTAAGAGTGCTGCTGCTCCTGCAACGATGGGAGCCGCAGCCGAGGTTCCACCGAAGGTAGTATAGTCGTCCTCCCCGTCATTGGAGGTAGTCCAGGCTCCTTCGCCAGGGGCCAGAAGTGTTGCTCCGATTCCGTAGGCCGACTGTGGCTGCAGACGGTCATCTGGGTAGGTATTCCCCACCCCCACCACTCCGGGGTAGCCTGCCGGATACCACGCTGTAGTGCTCACAGGGGTGTTCCCCGCCGACGCCACTACCAGCGTCCCGCGGGCAATAGCGTACTCCACAACTGACCGGTTAATGCACGAGTACGTCCGGCTTCCCCAGCTGCAGTTGACCACAGCGAAGCCCATGAGGGCGCTGTAGAGGATGCCCTGGTAGCCGTAGTAGATGGCGGGGACGCCCTCTGGGGCAGCTTTGATGGGGAAGAAGCGGCAGCGGTAGGCGATGCCGGCGATCCCTTTGGCGTTGTTGACTGTAGCCGCAGCGATCCCAGCAACTCCCGTCCCATGGCCCTCCCCTCGGTTGCGCGGGTCGCCCGGAGAAGTACCGTCCCGTTCGGCAGCGAAGTTGTAGCCGAGGTAATCGTCAACGTAGCCGTTGCCATCGTCATCTACGCCGTTGTCGGGAATCTCCGAGCGATTGTACCAGAGGGAGCTGAGAAGGTCCTCGTGCATGTAGAGGACGCCGGTGTCCACGATCCCGATGACGACAGTGCTGTCCCCTTGGGCAAGCTCCCAGCCATTGAAGGCGTTGATGGTCCAGAGGAGCTGCTGGCGCGGCAGCAGGGGATCATTCGGGGTGAAGCACGGTAGGCTGACGACGTACGGCTCGGCGAGCTCAACGGCGGGACAGGATTGGCGCAGGAGTTTGCAAGCGTATTCCGGTTCCCACGGGTCGGTGTACTCTACAACGAAGGTGCGTAGAAGGGCTTCTTCGAGCCGCAGAGCAGTGGTTCGTTCCACAGCACTGAGTTGCCGACGTTGAAATCCAGCTCGGAGGCTCTGCTCCCATCGGAGTAGCGGCTGGGCTCGTCGGACCTGCAGAGGGAGGGGCGGTAGGGTCTGCAAGCGCTGGGAAGCATGTTCGGGACGGAGCCGGAGGAGTACGACTCCGCTCAGCACTGGGTCCAGTCGCCCCACTGACGGGTTTGGTGGAAGCATTGCTTGGTGAGGATGGGGAATAGCAGTAAGAGGACTGCCTCCGCCGAAGGCAATGAGGGCGAGGGCTATCGCCACTTTGCCAATCCGACATGTCCACCCTGAGGGTGGAGGCGTTTTCGTAGTTTGCATTTGTGTAGACCCCCCGGTGCAGCAAAATTACAAGCCGCTGCAGTGCAGCTATGTCCTTCGTAGGCCTGGCGCGAAAGTGGCGGCCGCTGACGTTTGCAACAGTGGTCGGGCAAGAGCACGTGACGACGACCCTGCGGAACGCCATCCGCATGGGGAGGATCTACCACGCCTACCTCTTCTGCGGTCCTCGAGGGGTTGGTAAGACTACGACAGCGCGCATCGTCGCCCGTGCGCTGAACTGCCAGCAACTGCGCCCAGATGGAGAGCCCTGCAATGAATGCCCTCCGTGTCAGGAGATCCTCCAGGGACGGTCTCTGGACGTCTTGGAGATTGATGGGGCCTCGAACAACAGTGTCGAGGATGTACGCCGACTGCGGGAGAGCGCGAAGTTCCCACCAGCCGCGGGGCGGTACAAGATCTACATCGTCGACGAAGTCCACATGCTCTCGCTGTCGGCGTTCAATGCCCTACTGAAGCTCCTGGAAGAACCACCGCCCCATCTGGTCTTCGTGCTGGCAACGACGGAGCCCCAGCGGGTTCCCCCAACGGTTCTCAGCCGCTGCCAACGCTTCGACTTCCGGCGGCTCAGCGTGGAGCTCATCGCTGAACACCTTCGCAGCATTGCCCAGCAGGAGGCCATCTACTTGGAGCCAGCCGCTGCCTATGCGCTGGCCCGGAAGGCCGAGGGCTCTCTTCGGGATGCCTTGGCCCTCCTGGATCAGGCCATTGCGTTCTGTGGGACGGAGGTACGACTAGAACAGCTCACCTCACTCCTGCGCATCGTAGATACGGAGACTCTCTTCCGGCTTACGGCAGCTCTCCAACAGCATGATGTTAAGGGCGTTCTGGAGCTGGTGCACGAGGTCATCCGTCGTGGCTACGACGCTCACGAGTTTGCGGAAGCCCTCCTAGAGCATCTGCGCCATCTGGTCACCGTTCGAGCTATAGGTTCCGCTCGGTTGCTGGACGTGCCACCGGAGGTTGCTCGTCGGTACGAGGAAGAAGCACAGTGGCTCGCTCTGCCTGACCTCCTCAATTGGCTGACCATCCTCCAGACTACGCAGCAGGCATTGCGGTACAGCAGCCAGCCGAGAGTCCGGCTGGAAGTGGGATTGGTGCAGATGGCGCTGCTGGAGAGCGCCGTGGAGTTCGGCGAACTGCTGCGGCTGCTCAATACACTGGCTACGCAATCCCAAGGGATTGCTGCTTTGAACTCTGCGGAGGCCCGGCCGCCCTATACTGTCACGAGTGTCCCAGCTTCGGCTTCCGTAGGGGCTGGGCCACAGGAATTGGAGCAGAGCGTACGTAAGTTCTTGGAGCAGACCTCAAACATCGCCATTCGAGCAGCATATCAAGCCAAGGAGCTTGCTGTGCAGGTAGAGGGAGAGACAGTCGTTCTTACGACCTCGCACAGCTTCCTCGAGGAGCTGGTCCGTCAGCAGTTGCCGCAGCTCCGGGATGAGCTGAAAGAGTTCCTGGGAAGGCCAGTTTCGGTCCGCTTGAATGACAGCGCAATGACTCCAGGCACTATCTCCGACCCACAGGAGGAGACTCTGGCTAAGGTGGAGCAACACCTCCAGTTGCTACTCTCTGCCCGACGCGTTCCTTCTACCAAGATGCCAGGGGCGAACAGCAAGGGCTGATTCGGATGCTGTCCGCGGGAATGCCGGCGCCGGACTTTGAAGCCTTGGATGATCGTGGTCTCCCATTTCGCCTCTCAGCGCTGCGCGGGCAGTGGGTAGTGCTCTACTTCTACCCAAAGGACAACACGCCGGGCTGCACACGTGAAGCGTGTGCGTTCCGGGACGTCTACGCAACCCTCGCACAGCGAGGAGCCACGGTTGTGGGAATCAGTCCCGATAGCGTTCGCTCGCACCAGCGCTTCAAGGAGCACTACCAGCTACCGTTCGTGCTCATCAGTGATTCCGGGGGGCATATCGCACAGCAGTATGGTGTCTGGCGTGTTCGCCAGCTCTATGGGCGTCCATCAACAGGGGTTGTTCGAACAACCTTCATCATCGATCCCGATGGCATCATTCGAGCGGTCTTTCCCGAGGTCCGCGTAGACGGGCATGCAGAAGAGGTGCTCCAGCGTCTTATAGCCCTCCAGCAGCACTCTCGAGCATGATCGATACGCATGCCCACATAGACCTGCCAATCTTCGACGATGACCGCGCTGCCGTTCTACAGCGTGCTCACGATACCGGGGTAGAGGCTGTTATCATGCCAGCGATTTCCCCTCAAGGCTTTCCCAAAGCGCGGCACATTGCGGACCAGTTTCCAGAGGTCTACCGGGCCGTAGGTATCCATCCTCATGCTACACTGCAGGCAGATGCTGCAGCCCTAGCCGCGGTGGAAGAAGAAGCGACCATGCCTAAGGTCGTTGCCATCGGAGAGATTGGGCTGGATTACCACTACCATGACCTGGCTCCGCCGTCGGTTCAGCAGGAGCTCTTCCGAGAGCAGCTCCGGATTGCTAAGCGCTGCAACCTGCCGGTCATCATCCACAACCGGGATGCGCATGCGGATGTGTTGCGGATACTTGAAGAGGAACAGGATGGCAGCCTGCAAGGGGTATTGCACTGCTTCTCCGGTGACGAAGCATACCTGCAGCGCGCTTTGAGGCTGGGCTTCCATGTCTCTGTAACGGGCAACATCACCTACCGCAAGAGTGCCGTCGCAGCATTGATAGCACGGGTGCCCGAGGATCGCCTCATGGTGGAGACCGATGCCCCTTACATGGCTCCCCATCCCCATCGTGGCAAGCGGAACGAACCAGCGTTTGTGCGTTACGTCGTAGAGAAGATTGCCGAACTAACAGGGCGGACATTCGAACAAGTAGCAGAAACCACTGCACGGGTGGCACGTGCTTTCTTCAAGCTCGCTGTCTCCGTCTGCCTCTTCGTGACTACGGGACTAGCGCAAGAGGTAGGGAAGCATCTGTACTCCAAGTCCTTCGGGATTGGACTCCACGCAGCGACGAATACTATTGTCGAGTTGCGCCGTTTCCCGACGGGAGAGGATCAGACCTTCTCCTACGAAGGACTGCCGGCATTTGGACTGCACCTCTTCTACGAGTTTCTCGACCACCTCAGTGTGGAGGCAGCCTATGTGTACTCCCGGAACACAAAGGTACTGAAGAGCCCCCAACGGCCGTGGGGACAAGACCGGCCAGACATCTACCAGGCTCTTGAGCTGTGCATCCACGCCACTCCGAACCCGTATGGGCGGGTGAACTTCTACGGTACACTTGGAGGGGCAGCACTCTTCAATCGAATCAATGAACGGCCTGAGAATAAGGCAGCGGTTGTTGCCGGAATTGGGCTTCGCTTCAACGTGCCTACCTCCTGGGGGATGTTCATGCCCTGGATGGAGTGGCGTCTAGATTTTGCCCTGGGCCGTGAGGAACGACGGGTCTTCCTGAGCCGCGAGAACCAGAGGGATGCTCAGGTGGGCTTCTACCTCTCATTGCCGCGGATAGGGCTAGTATGGTTCCCACCCTGGTGGTAGAGCGGCAGCCGGGGGTCTGGGTTGCGGAGCATCCGGCTGCTCGCCATGAATTAGCCATCTTGCGCTCTGCGGCTACAAGCCGGGCAGAGTTTCGTGCTGCAGCCGAGCGGTTGGGTTTCTATTTAGCGGCTGCAGCGACGACACGGTTAACACTCGAGCCCGTGGAGGTAGAGACCCCGCTCTGCCGGACAGTAGCCTATCGGCAGGTGGAGCCCTCGTACTGGTACCAGTTCTTCGCGCTGGGATGCTCCTGCTGCCGGCCTTCCTACGACTGTTCCCCGAGGCTCGAATTGGCTACCTTGGACTACGCTGCAACGAGCAGACCTTAGAGCCAGAGCTCTACTACGCTAATCTCCCGCCGTTACAGCCGGAAGCACGGGTCTTTGTCCTGGACCCCATGATGGCTACAGGGGGGAGTATGCAAGCAGCAGTAGAGTTCCTGCGGCATCAGGGAGCAACGTCGTTGACGGCCGTATGCATCATTGCTGCTCCGGAAGGAATTCAGCGTTTCCGTCAGCATCACCCCGCTGTGCCGATCGTGACTGCAGCGATTGACTATGGGCTTAATGCCCAGGGCTTTACCTTGCCTGGGCTAGGTGATGCTGGTGACCGTGCACACGGGACGGGGAGGGAAGAGGATGAGGAACAACTTTGAAGGCAAAAGGGGCACCGACTGCTGTCGGTGCCCCCGTGAGACTGCGCCTTCAGAACCTCACCGCTTGTCGTCGTCGACCACCCGATAGTCAGCTTCCTCTACACGTCCATCGCCCCTACCACTGGCAGAGCTCCCGCCATCCCCTGAGCTCGAGGTCGTAGTAGGGGCCTGCTGGTAGAGTCGTACAGAGACCTCATTCCACGCTCGATTGAGCTCGTCCATCGCGGCCCGAAGCTCTGTGACTGGCGCATTGTTCTTTAGGGCTGTCTGGAGGCGCTCCTTTGCTTGCTCGATCCGTCCTCGGTCGGCCGGCGAGAGCTTCTCACCCAGCTCTCGGAGCTGCTTCTCTGTGGAGTAGACCAAGGCATCAGCCTGGTTTCGTAGTTCGATCTCCTCTCGACGTCGCCGGTCCTCCTCAGCATGCTCTTGGGCCTCTCGCTTCATTCGCTCGATTTCTTCCTTGCTCAGCGTGCTGGCACCAGTGATTCGGATGCTCTGCTCTTTGTTCGTTGCCCTGTCGCGAGCAGTGACAGTGAGGATGCCGTTGGCATCAATGTCGAAAGTGACCTCGATCTGCGGTACGCCGCGCGGTGCTGGTGGAATTCCATCCAGGTGGAAGCGACCTAAGGAGCGGTTGTCCTTCGCCAGCGGACGCTCGCCCTGCAGGACATGGATTTCCACCGATGTCTGGTTGTCCGTGGCCGTTGTGAAGATCTCGGTCTTGCGTGTTGGGATCGTAGTGTTTGCTGGGATCAGTACCGTCATAACGCCGCCGAGTGTTTCTACCCCAAGCGAGAGCGGTGTGACGTCCAGCAGAAGGACGTCGCGGACCTCTCCGGCTAGCACAGCCGCTTGGATCGCAGCCCCGACGGCCACGACTTCGTCAGGATTGACGCCTTTGTTGGGTTCCTTGCCGAAGAACTCGCGCACCAACTGCTGGATACGAGGAATGCGGGTAGAACCCCCGACGAGGATGACCTCGTCGATCTGATGTGGGGCCAGCTTGGCCGCTTCCAAGGCCTTGCGGCAGGGTTCCAACGTCTTCTGGAAGAGGTCTTCGCAGAGGCTCTCGAACTTGGCCCGCGTGATCGTCATCTGGAGGTGCTTCGGTCCCTCAGAGGTCGCAGTGATGAAAGGCAGGTTGATCTCCGTCTGCAGGAGCTGGGAGAGTTCGATTTTGGCCTTCTCGGCAGCTTCCCGGAGGCGCTGGAGCGCCATTGGGTCTTTGCGGAGATCGACGCCTTCCTGCTTCAGGAACTCGTCGGCGATGTAGTCCACGAGCCGCTGGTCGAAATTATCCCCGCCGAGGTGGGTATCTCCGCTAGTGGCTTTGACCTCGAAGACACCTTCGCCGATCTCCAGGATGGAGATGTCGAACGTACCGCCTCCTAAGTCGTAGACTGCTACCGTCATCGTGCGCCCACGCTTGTCGAGGCCGTAGGCCAACGCAGCGGCTGTTGGCTCGTTGATGATACGACGCACGTTGAGCCCGGCAATCTCCCCAGCGGTCTTCGTTGCCTGTCGCTGGGCATCGTTGAAGTATGCTGGCACCGTGATGACGGCATCGGTGATCTTCTCTCCCAAGTAAGCTTCGGCATCGGTCTTCAGCTTCTGCAGAATCATCGCAGAAATCTCTTCTGGAGCGTAGAGTCGCCCCTCTATCTCGACGCGGACGGCGTTGCCATCGGGAGAAGGCACGACCTTGTAGGGGACCATGAGCATTTCTTCCTTCACTTCCTCCGGACGCCGCCCCATGAAGCGCTTGATGGAGTAGATGGTGTTCTTGGGGTTGACAATCGCTTGCCGCTTAGCGGCGGCGCCTACCAGACGCTCGCCGGTCTTAGTGAAAGCAACAACGGAGGGGGTCAACCGAGATCCCTCACTGTTCGGGATGACCACCGGCTGGCCGCCCTCCATAATCGCAATGACCGAGTTCGTCGTTCCGAGATCAATGCCTACAATCCGTCCCATGGCTGTGCAACGCTCTGTGTTGTGCTCTGTGTTGTACAACGTTCTGCGAACAACATTTCAGAGTGCGAACAAAGACCCGCACGCGAGGAGGGAAATCCCCTTCCCGTGCGGCTTTGTCGAGGAGAATGCTGTGCATGCTTAGCGGACCTGCACTTCTATCTCCTTCGGCTTGGAGGGCGTTACCTTCGGGAGCGTGATTGTCAGGACGCCATTCTCAAACTTGGCGTCGACTCCGTCAACTTTGACGTTCTCTGGCAGCGCGAAGCTCCGACAGAAGCTCCCGAAGACGCGCTCCATCCGCAGGAAGTTCCGCCCCTCCTCCTTTCTCTCCTCCTTCTTCTCGCCCTGGACAGTGAGCACTCGGTCCTCCGAGATGCTGACTTTCACGTCCTCCTTGCGCACCCCGGGCAGCTCAGCGTAGATGTAGATGTTCTGCTCATCCTCCGCAATATCCACTCTCGGCGAGAAGCCGGAAGTCTCGAAGAAGCGAGCAGGGAAGGAGCGGACCATGTCGTCGAAGAGCTCCTCGAAACGTCGCAGCATGCTCTCAAAGCCCCGGAAAGGCTCAAACCTCACCAGCGTCGTCATGGCTCTACCTCCTGGCTTGGCTATGTAACATACCACATCAGCTTCTTGGCTCCCTCGTGGGAGCCGTAGCTTGACCAGATGAAAATTTCGTGCCAAGCTCGTGCAGGGCCCGTAGTTCTGCCATGTTGGCAGCGTTTCTGCCACTTGCGATGTACGAATGGCATACAACTGCGCCATGTTTATGCGCGCACTCAGCTACCTTGTTGCGATGACGCGGCGAAAGGAGATATCTGGAGCAATGGAGCTGAAGACAGAGAGTGGGTCTATCACGACTCCGCGGCTGCGGGAGGCGTGAACGACCCTCCCATTGCCTAAGTAGATGCCGATATGGCGCACTTGTAGGTTGTGGGCAGCAATGACTAGATCGCCAGGTAGAGGCTCGCCGCTCACTATCTGCCCTACCTTTGACTGTTCTGCGCTCGTCCGAGGCAGAGAGACGCCCAGAGCTTTGTAGACCTGCTGTACGAAGCCAGAGCAGTCGACGCATTCAGTGCCTATGCCACTACGACAATACGGAATCCCTAACCACCGCTCTATCTCCCGCCAAAGACGCTCTTCGAATAGTCTCGGCTCTCTCTCGGAGGCTTCAGATTGGCTCGGCTTGGCCTCTAGGTGTGCAAACCGAGCAGTGCTGTGGCATCCACTGAGGATTCCACCAACCCATCCCCAACCGACGATGCAAAGCCAGGCGAGAGACCGACGGGCTACATGTGGTCGCATTTCTGCCAGTTGGGTGCGTCAAATAGGACAGTGCATGTATGGTGCCATTCTGTTGTTCGAGCGTTTTGCGGGTATAAAAGTACGCCAACAAGTGCGACGCCGACTGCGAGCTACTGTTGCCATGCCCTTTACGCAAGATTGGGGAAGCAGGGAAGGGCTTGGAGGGCTATGGAACTATTTTGCGGACTCGGGGCGGAAGTAGCGGTAAACGGCTTCAGCATACCGGCTCGGTAGAACGCGCTTGAGCTCCTCTAGGGAAGCAGCACGTATACTCTCCACCGATCCGAAGGCATTTAGTAAGCGCTGTGCCCTTTGGGGACCAATCCCAGGAATCTGGGTCAGCTCGGTTTGCAGAGTGTACTTGCGACGTCGAAGGCGATGGTACTCTACTGCAAACCGGTGGGCCTCGTTGCGGATGCGCTGGAGGAGGCGCAGACTCTCTGAGGTCTTCGGAAGGAGGATTGGGTCAGGCTCTCCTGGGCGGAAGAGCTCTTCCAAACGCTTGGCCAGAGCTAAGACGGTAAACTGGCCATAGAGACCGCACTGAGTGAGAGCCTCTACAGCCGCTGAGAGCTGTCCTTTGCCGCCATCGATCAGGAGAAGGTCCGGAGCAGCATCTTCCCCGTTCAAGATTCGGCGAGCATATCGGCTGACGACCTCCCGCATGGCGGCAAAATCATCGTTCCCGGGAGCTTGCTCCAAGCGGAAGCGGCGGTACTCTGCCTTATGCGGCTTCCCGTCTACGAAGACTACCAGTGCAGAGACGGGTTCGGCACCGTGCAGGTGAGAGTTGTCAATGCAAGCGATTCGTCGAGGGAGGGTAGGGAGCCGCAAGTCTTGTTGGAGAGCTTGGAGTGGGTGGGGAATACGTCCTGCTCGCTTGGCACGTTGGAGGAGGTGCTCGTCCAGGAGCACTCGGGCATTGAGCTCTGCCATCCGGATGAGCTGTGCTCGCTCTCCAGCTCGAGGTGTTACAAGGCGAACGGGTGCTCCACGCTTGTGGCTCAGCCACTGTCCAATCAGCTCAGCTTGCTCGGGTAGCTCTGGGAGAAGGAGCTCTTCGGGGACTTCTTGGTGCTCCAAGTACCACTGCTCTAAAGCAGCTTGGATGAGCTGAGGGAGAGTGTAGGCATGAGTGTGGTGGAGGAAGACGTGCCGTTTGTCGATGAGCTTCCCCTCACGAACGCTGAGGAAGACAGCACAGGCTATCGTATCCTGGACAGCGATCCCGAGCACGTCGTATTCAACCGGATCTGAGCTTATGACTTTCTGCCGGTCTGTGTGCTCCTGGAGAATGCGCAAGCGGTCCCGGAGCTGTGCTGCTTCCTCAAATCGGAGTTGAGCTGCCAAGGCATGCATCTGCTGCTCTAACTCGCGTTGGAGATGGCGGGTACGTCCACGCAGGACCTCGACCGCCTGGCGGATGTAGCGGCGATACTCCTCCTGGGAGATGAGTCCCTCGCATGGGCCGA
This sequence comes from Candidatus Kapaibacterium sp., assembly GCA_025059875.1. Taxonomy (NCBI): domain Bacteria; kingdom Pseudomonadati; phylum Bacteroidota; class Eximiradiia; order Eximiradiales; family Kapaibacteriaceae (SeqCode); genus Kapaibacterium (SeqCode); species Kapaibacterium sp. (SeqCode). The sequence goes on along the minus strand of JANXCT010000004.1, from coordinate 84,049 downwards.
GGCATTTTCCGATGTGATAGTCCAGGCAGACGCGGAACTTGCCACGACGGATGGACTCCTCACTCAGCGGGAGGTCACAGCTTCGGATGGGGAAGAGCGCTCGCAGGGTCCGTAGGAGATGCCGAGCGTACTTTGCGTCGGTATATGGCCCGAAGTAGAGGCTTCCATCACGGACAAGGCGGCGGGTGAGGAAGATGCGAGGGTAAGGTTCGTGCGTGACTCGGATGAAGGGGTAGGATTTGTCGTCCCGCAGTAGGATGTTGTAGCGCGGCTTGTGGCGCTTGATGAGCGTGTTCTCTAAGATGAGGGCCTCCACTTCGGTGTCGGTGACGATGTACTCGATTCGGGCGATGTTTCGCACCAACGCCTGCGTCTTGGCATCTGTCGGTCGGCTAGGCTGGAAGTACGAGCGCACGCGCTGGCGTAAGTTCTTCGCCTTGCCCACGTAGATGACGGTGCCTGCTGCATTCCGGAAGAGGTAGACACCCGGTAGGGTGGGTAGAGCCTCCACAGTTGCCGCGGCTTCGGCAAATAAGTGGGATGCCGTTTGCCGACTCATGGGAGATCGCCAAGCTGTGGGCGTAGCACCAGCTCTTCTGGCAGCAGTTGGGAATTGGAGGCCAAGGCAAGGAGGGAGCCAATGGCTTCGGCCACGTGTTCGGGCTGTAGCATTCGGTCTCTCCAGCGATGTCGCATGTCGGGTGGCCACAGCGGGGTCTCTGTTGCACCGAGGTGGACGTTGACGACCTTGATCCCATGTGAACGCACTTCCTCGCGAAGGCTCCGGAGCATGTGAGCAGCAGCAGCTTTGAGTCCGCCATAAACGGAGGACTGTGGGAACGCCTTCAAGGAAGCAACAGAGCCTACAAGGACTACGGTCCCCCGTCCACGCCGAAGCATGCCAGGTAGTACCGCCTGCGTACACACGAAGGCACTCCAGAGGTTGTTGCGGAAAAGCTCGGCGAACTCCTTCAGGGAGATGTCCGTGAAGGGCTTGAAGAGTGCGCTCCCGGCACAGTGGACGAAGGCGTGGATAGCCCCGAAACGCTCTTCCAAAGCCTTCACTGTCTGGCGTACAGCATCGGCGTCAGCGCAGTCGCATGGGAAAGCGTAGAGGGAGTGGTTGGAACGTGCCAGCTCTTGGAGTCGGTCTGTACGCCGAGCGCTAGCGGCGACGACGTATCCTTGTGAGCTCAGATGCTGAGCAATCGCTGCTCCAATGCCGCTGCTTGCGCCTGTGACCCAGACAATGCCCGTCAAGGACTGGTGGTCCGCTACCATGCTATCCCTTGCCGAGGCTGTCCTCTGTTACGAGAATCCAGCGCTCTACGAGGCCATCCTGTAGCTCTGCAAGGAATGGGGAAGGCTTGGAGAGTACCCAGCCGCTCTCGCGGTCGAGAGCGCGGGTAGGGTAGAGGATGTAGAGGTACCGCTTTGCCCGCGTGCAGGCCACATAGAAGAGGCGGCGCTCCTCCTCGTAGGCGTCCAGCGAGTCGTAGGCCCACGTTACGGGAAAGCATCCATCGGTCATCCAGAGGATGAAGACCGCGCTCCACTCCAGCCCTTTGGCAGAGTGAACCGTTGAGAGCGTTAACGGGGCTTCCTCGTCGCTTCCTGGCGGCTTTGCCTCTGCAACGCTTTCGGTAGGCGGCTCTATGGCGATATCGGCTAGGAAATCGCGCAACTCCTGGTAGCGTGCTGCCAATGCTATGAGTGCTTCGATGTCCTTCCAGCGCTTGTGATGGTCATCATAGTGGCGCTGCAGCAGCGGACGGTAGAGGAGGGCTGCCTGGTGCAGCAGCTCTGGCAGAGGGTCGTGCCGGAGGAAGAGGCCACGGAGGGCTTCCCAGAGCTGTAGGACGGCTGTGCGTGCCACCGTCGGCGTGCCAGGGAGGATGGCATCCATGCAGTGGGCGTCTTCCCATCGTAGGAGCCCCTGGCGTATGGCATCCACGATGCGGCGAGCTGTCCGAGGACCAACCCCTTCTAATAGCAGCAGGACGCGGTGCCAGCTCACGACATCAGCAATATTGTCCACGATGCGGATGAGTGCCAACACGTCCTTGACGTGCGCCGTCTCCGTGAACTTCAGCCCGCCGAATTTCCGGAAGGGTATCCCCGCTCGTGCCAGCTCCAGCTCTAGGTCAAAGAACAGATGGCTGCTGCGGGCCAGAACAGCAATCTCCGACAGCGGCAGCCCTTGTTCGCGTAGTTCTAGGACCTTCTGCGCGACGAAGAGGGATTGCTGGTGCTCATCTTCGGCTCGGATCACTGCGGGTAGAGGTCCGTCGGTCTGCCTACTGTAGAGCTGCTTGCGGTAGCCGTACGCTGCGCGCGCGATGATGGCATTCGCAAGGTTGAGAATCGGCTGAGTGCTACGGTAGTTCTCCTCGAGTCGGATGTAGGTGCACTGCCGGAATGCTTTCGGGAACTCGAGGATATTGCGGAAATCGGCCCCGCGGAACGAGTAGATGCTCTGGGTATCATCGCCGACGGCGAGGATGTTCTCCTCTGGACCAGCAAGCAGTAGGCTAATGCGGTGCTGAAGGGGGTTGGTGTCTTGGTACTCGTCCACCATGACGTAGCGGAACTGAGCGTGGAGGCGGCGCAGGATGCCAGGATGGTGCTCCAGCAGCTCAATGAGGAGCAGCAGGAGGTCATCGTAGTCTACCAAGCCGTGCTGACGCTTGTAGCGGCTGTAGGCAGCGAAGAGCCGTTCTAGCTCTTCAGCCAAGTGCTGGAAGTGCGGGTAGTCTGTGCGCAAGATGTCCTCAACGCTTCGGCAGCGGTTGATCGCAGCGCTGTGGATGTCGTAGAGCGTCTGCTTCTGAGGGAAGCGCTCACGGCGCTGCTCGCGGAGGAGCTCGGAGCGAAGAAGGTTGAGGACATCTTGGGCATCGGTTTGGTCCAGGATAGTGAAGTTCGACGGCAGGCCGAGGACATCGCCGTAGCGGCGTAAGATGGCGTTGGCGAACGAGTGGAAGGTGCCACCGGAGACACGCTCGCAGCGTCCGTCCAGTAGTCGTGCAGCGCGGTGTAGCATCTCCCGCGCTGCCTTACGGGTGAAGGTCAGTAGCAGGATGCTCTCCGGCGGCACCCCGTCCTCCACCAGCCGGGCAACGCGGTAGACGAGCGTTCGTGTCTTTCCGGTGCCTGCTCCTGCGATGACCAGCGCTGCCCCCTCTTGGTGCATAACTGCCTGGAGCTGGGCAGGATTGAGCTCTTTCTCGTATGGCAGCCGGTACGGGCGATGGCCAGTAGGAGTTCGAAGAATTCGGATTACCTTCTCACTCGCCATCGGTCTTGCACGGGGGACGTTGTTGGCTTCACCACGGTTGCAGACTCAAGCGGCTTTTGCAACAGCAATCGCAAATACTCGGCGAGCTCCGAGTGATAGGAGAGCCTCTGCACAGCTATTGAGCGTAGAACCTGTAGTGAGGATATCATCGACGAGCAGCAGATTGGCAGAGCGTACTACTGCAGCCTGGGTGCCTCCGGCAAAGACCCCAGCAACATTCTGCCGACGTTGTTCAACCGTCAGTTGTGTCTGAGAGGCTGTCGCTATGCAGCGTCGGAGGGCGTCCCGGTACAGCGGTATGCCTGTTACATCGGAGATACCTTCGGCAATCGCTTCGGCTTGATTGTAGCCGCGTTCGCGGCGCCGCGCTGGGTGGATCGGGACAGGGATGAGAGCCTCCAGTTGATACGGTAGGAGTTTCGGGAGGACCATTCCCAGCACACGTCCTAATTCCCTTCCAAGCTCCCAGCATCCGTGGTACTTGAGTGCGTAGATGAGCCGCATTGGCAGCGTGCCCTCCCGTAGTCCGAAGAGCGCAGCGACTCCAGAGAGAGCTAGTTCATCATTCGGGAAGTTCTGCAGCAGTTGATTGTACAGCTCTTCCGGCGGTGGTGCCACGGGGAGGTTCTCCCAACAGGGCTGACAAACGAACCGATGGAGTCCGGCGATCTCCTCCGTCCACTGCCCACAGATACAGCAGCAGCGAGGGGCGAGGAGGTGGAGGAGGACTTCGTATGCTTCAGCAAGCCAATGCTGGAGGCGTAGCTGTGGCATATGCTTTCAGCTCAGCTCGGCAGCGAAGCGCAGACGGGTTTCTACTTCGGGCGGCAACGGTGGAATTTCAGCCGGTGGGAGTAGGTAGTTCGCTAAGCTGGCAAGGTCCTGGAAGATGTGCTGTCGGACGGTAGTCTGGAGCAGGTAGTCGTAGCCGCTGGAACCGCCGGTGCCGACTTTGCGCCCGATCATGCGATTGACCATGACGGTATGTCGGTAGCGCCAGAGGCTCATGCGCTGGTCTAACCGGATGAGAGAGTCCAGAAAACGGGAAGGGAGCTGTAGCAGGGGATAGTCTCGGTACAGCATGATAAAGAGTGCTGCCAATGTGGCCCGGTGCGAAAGGCGGCGCTGGCGCGTACGCTGGAGCTCAGCATAGCGTGCAGCGTCGAAGAGGGCCCCGAAGTCAGCAGCATTGAGCTGAATCTGCTGGAGCTTCTGCTGCTTTTCCTCTGGCGATAGTACCGGATGCTCCTCAACGGCTCGGCGTTCGCGGGCAAACATCCTCAAGGCAGCTTCGCGGTAGGCATCCCAGAAGCGGTAGTCACCTAACTCCAGGAAGGGCATCCGCTCCAACCAAGCCTGGACAACCCCAAAGAGGGTCGGCTGGGAGCGTGCTTGCTGTAGCTGTTGGCGGTCACGTTCATCCAGGCTGAGCTCGTAGCCTCGGAGTACGCGTGCCTCTTCGTCCAACCCAAGCCGTACTTCTAGAAGCCGGAACTGGAGTGACTGGAAGCCGCTAGCGGGGTGTAGGAGGTCGCGGAAAGCCAAGAAGTCCAATGGGGTCATGGTCTCCAGGAGGTCGAACTGCGCAATCCCCAGCTCTAGGATGCGATTGATGCGCTCTACTCGAAATAGGGCGGTGGCGACTTCATGCTCGGGGACATACGACTGACCAATGATGCGGATGACGGAGTCTAGCTCGTAGAGTGCCTGCTTGAACCACAGTTCGTAGACCTGGTGCACAATGATGAAGAGTAGCTCATCGTGGGCTATGACACCATGTTGTGCACTACGGGGGTGCTGTGCCGAGAGGATGCTGTCCAATGCCAGGTAGTCTCGGTAGTAGAGGTGCTCTGCCATTGGCCGGACCTCTGTTTTAGTGTGACGGAGAGCGGAAGTACCACACTTCGGAAGGCCGGAACAGGCGTTCGCCAGCTCCCGTCCCGATTCCGATATACCACCCACTGAACCGGCCAGCGTCATTGAGGATGTCCCACCATTCCCTGCCGCGGAGTACAGAACCGTTGGTGAAACCGGCTGTGAGGAAGATGTTGGCAATCTCTGAGAGGCGGAGTATGAGTCGCGCAGAGAGATTCACGGCATTGGAGGGGTAGTACAGGGCTTCCGCTCCGAGGTCCCCATAGAGCCCTGCAGGGACGAGCTCGAACCAGTATCCTGCGCGGAGTGGGAGGATACCGATGGCCCCTTGATTCATCCCCAGGATGAGGATGGTTGTCAAGGAGGTCCCAAGGTAGAAGCCCTGAGGTCGCAGCGGGAGTGCTAGTTGAACAGGCATGACTCGCAGAAGCAGTCCAGAGATAAGCGGTGAGGACCCCTCTGTCCAGATAGACTGCGACGCGCTCGTACGGAGGAAGGCTCCATGGCCTATCCCTACACTCCAGGCCGAATGCCGATGTTCGCTCCATTCCTGCTGCAGCTCCTCTTCGCGGTTGAGGAAGTCTAGCAAAGAGGTCCCTAAACCGGCGTAGAGCTGAGCAGTACTGCTTCCTTCACTCTGTCCTTGCCCTATAGGTCCTTCGTTCTGTCCTTGCCGTGCAGGAGTCTGTCCCCATAGGAAGCCTACATAGCCTCGGAGGTTGACTCCACCGAGCGACCCGAGTTCCAGCGAGCCAGTGAGGTTGAGGTACTGCGAGGGGAAGAGACTAGTCCCAAGGCTGACTGCGGCTGTAACGTATGGGGGAAGCTCGCGGAAGTACCAGCGCTTGCAGATGTACAACGGTAGGACTCCGATGAACCACGACCTCTCCTGCCGGCTGAGCTGGAAGACCTCAAGGCTCACGCTGCCAACACTCCAGTGTCGTGCCCCGTAGAACCATGGGAAGCGATACTCTAGGATGCCGAAACGGCGCCATGCTCCAGTGAACACTCGTGAGTCGGTGGATGGCTCCCCTTGTTCTTCCAGGGCCTCGGGAAAGAGCCCAAAGAGGCCGGAATCGTAGGCCTCGTCAGAAGGAGCTGTTCCTAGCAGCCCGACGCTCTCGAAGACACCGAGGCGGATGAAGTTTGGGTAGTGCCGCTCTACGGTGCTATCGCGGAAAGTAGCGGTGTGCTCTATCGTCGTATGCCGCGCATTCGGGAACAGGATGCCTCGATCAGCTTCACCAGGAGGATTGAGGAGGTGCGTCTGTCGAACGGTATCCCGGACGATGATGGTGTAGACGTCACGCTCTATGCGGATCCATGGCGTCTGGAGGACATCGGTCGCCGTTGCGCAGCCGCCGAGGCTGAGGACGAGTGTACAGAGCCCGACGAGGAGGACTTTCATCGCTGCAGCTCCAGAATCTCTATCACTTCCACGCATGTCCCAACACCGCACGTTGGGGTGCACTCAGGGCGCAGGACTCCTCGGATACGGGCCCGAAGGTTCTCCTGCTGCAGACGCTGTAGGATTCGGTCGGGTCCGCGAAGCTCGTAGAATGCTTTGTCCCGCATGCCGCCAGTCTCCAGAATCCAGCACACGCGGGAATCGAGTCGCAGAGGGTTGATGACACCGTAAAGTTCAATGACACTGCCTTGGGGACGGGCACTAGCGCAGCCGTCACAGAGAAGGGTAACAGCAGCGAGAGCTACCCAACACCCGAGGCTAAGACGAAGCGACATGGGCATACTCGCGCAGGAATTCGACCGATGCTAGGATTCCGCGGAAGAAATTCTTCAGGTGGAAGTGCTCATTCGGAGCGTGTGCTCCCTCGCTCTCTAAGCCCAGCCCCATGAGCACCACAGGGGCGCCCAAGAGCTCCGTGCACCACTCCACGACTGGGATGGTGCCACCTTCACGCACGAATACTGGAGGGCGTCCGAAGGTGCACTCTAAGGCGCGAGCTGCTGCCTGCATTGGGAGGCTCTCTATCGGGATGAGCACGGGATTAGCTCCGTGAAGTCGGCGGACCTCTACCTCTACTGTCGGCGGGGCCAGAGCTCGGATAGCGGCCTCCGCCTTAGCAGCGATATCGTCTACCCGCTGATTGGGCACAAGGCGCATGGAGAGCTTCGCTGATGCAACGGCTGGCAGTACCGTCTTGGCTCCGCTCCCGATGTAGCCTCCGACGATGCCGTTCACGTCCAGCGTGGGGCGCAGCCAGCGACGCTCGAGAATGGTATACCCTGCTTCCCCAAACAGCATAGGGGCACCAAGCTCCCGCTTTACAGTGTCTTCCTCAAAGGGCAACACTGCAAGCCGTTGGCGTTCTTCTGGACTCGGCTCGACGACGTCATCGTAGAAGCCAGGAATGGTGACGCGTCCGTAACCGTCGCGGAGTCCGCTCAGAATGCGAGCTAGTGCGAGGATGGGATTGTCCACAACACCGCCGAAGACTCCGGAGTGCAGGTCCGCAGACGCAGCGCGGACAGTTACCTCCAAGTAGCACAGCCCGCGCAGGCCATAGCAGAGCGTAGGGAGGTCATCTCGGTACAACGCCGTATCGGAGATCAGGACAGCATCGCACCGAAGCATCTTCCGGTGCTCTTCCAGAAACGGGCGCAGGTGAACGCTCCCGATCTCCTCCTCCCCTTCTAGTAGGAGCTTGACATTGAGTGGGAGCCGCTCGTCGGAGTTCAGGAGGGTCTCTATGGCCTTCACGTGGGCGAAGAACTGGCCTTTGTTGTCCGTTGCACCGCGAGCGTAGATGCGGCCGTCACGGATGCTCGGCTCAAAGGGTGGGGTCTCCCAAAGCTCGATGGGATCGGCCGGTTGCACGTCGTAGTGCCCGTAGATCAGCACGGTCGGGGCGTTCTGGTCTGTCTCCCAGGAGGCATAGACAATAGGGTGCCCTGCCGTTGAGATGAGTTCTAGATGTGTTGGAGCAAGTGTAGCCAAGTGCTCGCGGAGCCATTCAGCACAGCTTCTGACATCTTCAGCATGCTTTGGATCTGTACTAACGCTCGGGAATTGAAGTAGAGAGTTCAACTCCTCGAGAAAGCGGCCCCAATTCCGCTCTACGTAGTCGGCTGCAGAGGGCATCACTTGATCGGGCTCCGTAGGGTACTGCGGCGCTTTTCGGAGTCGGTGTAGTAGTGGTAGTACTTGTAGTACCGGTAGTAGCGGTAGTACGAGCCGTACGTGGTGGAGATGTCGAACTCGTTGAGCACAACGCCGATGATGCGGGCGGAAATGCGCTCCAGGAGTTCCTGGGCTTTCAGTAGGGCATCAATCTTCGTCTCGTTGGCTCGAGCCACAAGGAGGTAGGCATGTGCGAGAGGAGCAAGAACTAGGGCATCGGTGACGGAGATAACGGGTGGTGTGTCGACGAGAACGATGTCGTATTGCTGTCGGAGCTGTTGGAAGAGTTGCCGTGTACGTTCCGAGCCTAAGAGTTCGGAAGGATTTGGGGGAATAGGCCCGCAGGTTAGGATGTCCAGGTTCCTGAGCCCCGTTGGTCGGCAGGCCTGATCTGGGGGCACCTCTCCAATTAGGACGTTGACTAGCCCCGGTTCACGCCCGAAGCCGAAGATATTGTGAGCACATGGACGACGCAGGTCCGCGTCAATCAGTAGCGTGCGGTACCCTGCCTGGGCGAAGGTAATTGCGGTATTGACGCTTGTGGTCGTCTTCCCTTCCTGCGGCACGGAGCTTGTGACGACAACCAGCGGATGGGGGGTATCTACTGTAGCGAACTGGAGAGCGGTACGAACGGAGCGGTAGCTCTCGGCTATTGGGGACTTCGGGCTGTAGTGCGTAATCAGGTGAGGTGGAATCACTTGCTCGGCGGGGAAGCGGGAGTAGAAGGCAGCATCCTCTTCTGTCTGGGCAATCATTGCCGCATCCTGAGCAGTCAGTTCAGGCGGAATCCGAGGAATCGCCGCAAGGACTACTAGCCCCTTACTTTCTAGGTCTTCTGGCGAACGGATGGTAGTGTCGGAGAAGACTCTGATTAGAACGAATCCGATGCCGAGCAAGAGGCCGACGATTGTCGCTATCATCATGTTCAGGGAGCGATTCGGGCTGATCGGACGCTTGGGGGGTACCGCCTTTTCCAAGATAGACACGGTTGCAAACACCGACTGTTCAGCAATGATCGCTTCGTTGAGCTTTTCGGAGAGAAGCTCGTGAAGCTTCTCCAGACCTCCGGTGATGCGGCGGAGTCGAGCTAGCTCAATGCTCTGGGCTGGCAGTTGGCGGAACTCTGCTTCGGCTCGCTGGCGAGCTTGTTCAGTCGCTTTAAGGCGTGCCTCCTCTGCTTGGAGTTGGACACTGAGCTCAAAGACCTTCTGTCGCAGGTGTTGCAAGGCTGCTGTTGGCCCGCCTCCCTCAGGAGAGGCAGGGAGGGTTCCTAGTTTGGAGCGCTTCAGCTCTTCGGTCCGTTGGCGAAGCTTCTCTTTCAGTTCAGCCAGCTGCTCTTCCAGCTGTTGCATCTGTGTCTGGAAGTAGACGGGGCTCGCCACCAAGGGCTTGCTGGCGATGATGAGGTCCCGCTGAACCTCCAACTGAGCAATCTGCTGCTGGAGGGTCTCGATGTAGGGCGAAGACACAGTGGCTAGCTCTTCGGCCAGTCTCGGCTCTATTTCGCGGAGCTGCTGCTGGTACTGCTCCAGTGCCTGCTTCAAGGCGTCACGGGCAATCCGTGCTTCACTGGCTTTTCCGTCCAACTCGGAGAGCTGAGTGACGAGCGCATTGGCGCGGGCATCCAACTCCATTGCGCCGGTACGGCTCATGTAGTCTTGCAGCATCTGTTCGGCTTTCGCTAGAGTGTCGCGCGTCCATTCGTACTGTTGCTGTAGGAACTCCCGCACACGACGAGCATTCGCGCGGTTGTTGCGCTCGTTGACTTGAACATAGACCTCAGCAAAGGTGTTTGCAATCAGAGCTACTTCCGTTGGCTCATTCGTCCGCACTCGGATATCCACAATGTCAGCGTCCCGTGTAGGGATGAGGCTGACGACGCTACGGATGCGGCTTGCTACAGCCGCTACACTGTCTTCCCAGCTACGTGGCGAAGGGGAATTTGGCTTTGCAAAAGTGGTGATACTGAGGCGGTGACCAGCGCGTGCTTTCTGGAGGAGGGCTTCCGCAACGGCCTGCATGGTCTCATGAGCATTCATCTGCATGAGCTCGTTACGGAGCATGCGCTCGTCCTGTCCTGCGAGGCCGACGAGGACAATCCCTGTTGGAGGACGACTTGTGTTGACCAACAGGCGTGCTGAGGCCTCGTATACGAAGGGTCGAGTCCAGGTGTAGTAGAATGCCGCCGCAACGACGACGCCCGTGATGCCGAGGATCCACCACTTTCCTTGCCAGAGGAGGTGAAGGTAGTCCACGAGCGTGAAATGGCGCTGGAGCGAAATGTTAGCAAGTCCGTTGCGCTGGTAGGTGTTGCGCTGCCTCGCCGGGGTCGGCATCGTAAATCCTCCGTGGCTATCGGTGGGAGGTGGGCAGAGCCAAAAATACGGCTTTTGCCGCAAGCCCCTTGCACGAGGCCTCTTCATTAGTCGTTACTTCTGGTGGTAGGGAGTTCCTCATGTGGTGGGTTGTTCTCGGTGTCTTGGGGTGCTTGGCCGGCTGCGCTGAGAGCGCGGTAGACGAGCTCTGGCTACCACCAGACCGGAGCCTCATTCTCCAGACGACGCTGCTAGGAGGCACAGAGGGAGAACCGGGGCAAGAGTATGAGTTCGTTGCTGTAACAGCCCGTCAGCCTGCATGGTGGCGGATCGAGTGGGACTTCGGAGATGGGTCTCCGAAACTCGTTGTCGTCGGGAGCGACCGGGCACGCCATCGCTTCTCTGAAGCAGGGACGTACACGGTGGTAGCGCGCCTCTTCGACCAGAGCACGGGAGCTCTCTGGGCCGTGGGTACGTTGATAGCGAACATCCGTCCGACCCCGCCTCCGCCAGAGATGGTGTTGCTTCCAGCGGGTCGCTTCCAACAGGGCTCTCTGCGGGACATTGCTGAACAGCCAGTCCGAGAGGTAGAGCTGACCGTCCCAATCTGGGTGTGTACTACTGAGGTTACTCAGGCGCTCTGGACGGCAGTGATGGGCTACAATCCTAGCTGGTTTCGGGATCCTCGGCGACCGGTGGAGAACGTTACGTGGTGGGAGGCCGTAGACTTCTGCAATCGGTTGTCACTGCGGCATGGTCTGCGACCATGCTATCTCCGTAGTGGTGACTCCATCATATGGGATCGCACGGCCAACGGCTACCGTCTTCCGACGGAAGCAGAGTGGGAATATGCCTGCCGCGCAGGTACGACAACCGATACATACGCAGGCGACCTCCGCCAGCCTTGGGGCGGCTGCGACGAGGAAGAACCGCTCCTTGAAGAGCTTGCATGGTACTGCCGGAACAGCAACGACCGAACACATCCTGTGGGACAGAAGCGGCCGAATGGCTTTGGGCTTTACGACATGCTCGGGAATGTTGCGGAGTGGTGCTGGGATTGGTACAGTAGTACAGCGTATACTTCTACGCCAGCTCAGGATCCAGCAGGGCCGCCATCGGGAGACCGACGGGTCGTACGTGGGGGAGCCTGGAGTACGGGGAGCTTTGTCGTGCGTTCGGCTGCGCGTATGCCTTTCTCTCCGTGGTACCGTGGGCCAGCGGTAGGGTTTCGTTTGGTGAGATCGCGAATATGATTGGATGGCTCATTGTGGCCGTAGTAGGGGCAGTTGTATGGAGCGGGTGCTCGAGAGAGCAGCCTGCAGCTCCTCAGCGTCCTGCGGGGCAGCCCGATACGGCTGAGGCCCTGCGTCGATTGGTAGCTGTAGCGGAGCAGTGCCAGCCGTGCCATCCGAAACACTACGAAGAGTGGCGCATCTCCATGCACGCCTACGCAGTCGAGGATCCCGTCTTCCATGCACTCAATGAGCTGATGCTCCGAGGACAACAAGTCGTTGATGACCAGTTCTGTATGCGCTGCCATACTCCGTTCGGCTCACTCTTCGGGGAGACGTCGCCGGGAGTACGGAAGGAGCAGCTCTCTCAGCTTGCCCGGCAGGGAGTTACGTGTGATGTCTGTCACATGATGGCACTCCCTCACCCGCCGGGGCGGAGTGTTGTGCGTTTCCGTCTGGATGGAACCCGTATAGGGAATGTTCCGGATCCGCTGCCAAATTCCTTCCACCGCTCTGAGTACGAGCCACGCCTGTCCCAGTCTGAAGCCTGTGCGCCTTGTCATGATGTCATCAATCCGTTAGGGGTGTTGGTGGAGCGGACTTACACGGAGTGGCGTGAAAGCACGTACCCCGGCCGAGGGATTACATGCCAGGTCTGCCATATGCCCTGGACACCTGAGCCGATTGTACCGAATGGTCCCACTCGTCGTCGCCACAGTCACTTGATGCCTGGAGTGGACGTTCCGCTCTCGGACTTCCCAGGGCGGGAGCAAATGATGGAAGCCGTCGAATACATGCTCCAGAATGCTCTTCGGATGCTGCTGACAGTTCCTTCAGAGCTCCATCGAGATAGTGCGCTGCGTATCCGTGTTGTGCTGGCGAATAACATTACGGGCCATGATATCCCCACCGGCTCTATCTTCATGCGGCAAATGTGGCTAGAAGTCATCGTCCGCGAAGCGACGACTGGGCGAGTGGTGTACGAGAGCGGGACCTTAGACTCCCATGGAGACTTGCGGACGCTTCACAGTCTGGACGTCCAAAATGGTCGCGCACCTCTGGATACGAGCCTGGTGCTCTTCAACGGTACGGCACTCCGGAATGGCAAACCGGCCTTCTTCTGGGAAGCTCATGCGGTGGAGTTTCGGACCATCCCTGCCTTCGACACGCGGACGGCCGTCTACACGATCGCTCCTCCACCAGGGGGATGGCGCCGCGATCGTGGTTTGGAGGTCTCGGTCCGTCTCCGTTTCCGGGCACTTCCACCGTATCTCCTGCGGGCACTCGGGCTAGAGCACCTTGTAGAGCGGCTTCCGATCTTCGATATGGAGTGGGAGCGGCGTGAAGTTCGGATTCGGTGATACCTGAGCTTTGGCGCAAAAAGCTTAATTTGCGTTGCTTTTCCTGGAGCCTTGAGGAACAGGCTGCGTTCTCAATCTGTGTGTACCACTAATCGCCGAAGGTTGTAGTGCATGGAGAGCCTGACAGGCACACCACCCCCGTCGTATCAGCGACAGCGCCTTTTGGAAGAGCTCTTAGAAGGCGGAGCTGTGCCGGCAGGTATTGACGATGCTACATTGGCCAAGCTGTACGAAGGCACACTCTCCCGGCTGCGAGAGGGCGAGGTTGTCAAGGGGCGGGTGGTAGGCACCACCAAGAATGAGGTGCTGATTGACATTGGAGCAAAGTCCTTGGGGGTTGTGCCACGGCGTGAGTTCAGCAGCGATCCTAAAATCGGGGAGGAGATAGAGGTCTTCGTGGAAAAGGCAGAAGACAACGAAGGACGAGCCATCTTGTCGCGGCGCCAAGCAGAACTCCTACGCACGTGGGAGCGAGCCAGAGAGCTCTACGAGCAGCAGCAGACCGTCCCCGTCACAATCATGCGGCGGGTCAAGGGGGGGTTCGTTGTTGACTTCATGGGAATGGAGGCCTTTCTGCCAGGTTCACAGGTGGATATCCGTCCGGTGCGTGATTTTGACGCTTGGCTTGGCAAGACGATAGAGGTGCGGATCGTGAAGCTGAATCAGCCCGGGGAGAACGTTGTGGTTAGCCGCAAGGTCCTCCTTGAGGATCAGATTGCTGAACAGCGCCAGCGCATCCTGAACCAGCTAGACCGTGGGCTAGTGTTGGAGGGTACAGTGAAGGCCATTACGGACTTCGGAGTCTTCGTGGACTTGGGCGGAGTGGATGGTCTAGTGCACATCACAGACCTTTCCTGGGGGCGCGTTAACCATCCCAGTGAGATTGTGTCCCTCGACCAGACGGTCAAAGTCGTCGTCCTCGACTTTGACGAGGAGAAGAAGCGAATCTCCCTTGGTATCAAACAGCTGACGCCGCATCCGTGGGAGACGATTGGTGACAAGTACCAGCCAGGTACCATCGTCCGCGGTAAGGTTGTCAGCATTACGGACTATGGAGCCTTCGTCGAGATTGAGAAGGGCATAGAGGGGCTGATTCACATCAGTGAGATGTCATGGACGCAGCACATCAAGCACCCCTCCCAGGTGCTCTCGCTGGGGCAGATGGTAGAGGCGATGGTGCTGAGCATTGATAAGCAGGAGCGGAAGTTGGCCTTGGGACTCAAGCAGCTCCAGCCCGATCCATGGCAGGAACTGGTGAAGAAGTATCCTGTTGGGTCCCGCCACAAGGGGATTGTGCGAAACATTACCAACTTTGGCGTTTTCGTTGAGCTGGAGCCCGGCGTGGAGGGATTGGTGCACGTCAGCGACCTTTCCTGGACGAAGAAGGTTCGGCACCCAGGAGAGCTCGTCCGACGTGGTCAAGAGTTAGAGGTCGTGGTGTTGGAGGTAAATCCGGAACAGCGCCGAATTGCGTTGGGCCACAAGCAGCTCCAGCCTGATCCGTGGGAGTACTTCGCTGAGAAGTACAAGGTGGGGGCTGAAACAGAGGGACGAATCGAGCGCATCCTGCAGCGAGGTGTTATCGTTGAGCTTCCTGATGGTGTTGATGGCTTCGTCCCAGCATCGCAGCTCTCCTTTGCGCCAGTGCCCTCAATCCCAGACTACTTCCAGGTGGGGGACATCTTGCCGCTGAAGGTCGTAGAATTTGATCGGGAAGCGCGGAAGATTGTGCTCTCCGTTGTGGAGTACCTGCGCACAAAGGATCGGGCAACGATCGATGCTTACAATGCACAGCACCCAGTTCCTGGGGCCGAGAAGAGCGCCTTCATAGAGTCACCGTCCCTGGGCGCATCAGAGAAGGAAGCTGCTGCAGAAGCTTCCTCAAAGTCTAGGCCGACCCAGAAGCGACAGAGGGCAAAGAAGGCTGACAGCTCGGATGCAGGGCTGGAGGAGGCGAAAGCATCTGCTACTGCGTCGGAGGAAACGTCTGCTGCAGATGGGTATAGTCAGTCAGAGCAAGCAGACCCTGACTCCACAGATTCTCCACAAAGTAGCGCGGCTCAGTAGCCGAGCCTGAGCTCTGCGCTGCCCCATAGTTGCCCTAGAGGATTCGATCCGCCGGTGCGATTGAGGTAACTAGCAGTCACGAGCAGTACGACGTTCGGTACTACCTCTATCGCCGCGCTTACGGAGTAGCGACGGGCATCACTCCGCTTCCCTCGAAGGAAGCGATTGGGGGCTAACATGTCACCGTCACCCCGGAGGATATCTCCACCGACATTGCCGACGGGAAGCCGCTCACCGTTGCGGATCTCCGTGAGGACCTTTCCGTCAGGGCCGAGGAGGTTTTCTCCGTGCCGAGTGTAATCAGCGCTCAGAGTCAATGTGGCTCGGGGAGCCAACCAATAGCGAAGCTGCAGAGCCCATCGGTCGCTATTGGGTTGCATTGCGTAGCCCAGAGGTGCGTTCAGATGTGTCCACGAATTGACAATCGTCCGATGTGAAAACACGAATGGCCCGAGCCGTACGTACTCCGCCGCTAGCTGCATACCGTGCTGGCCAATTGGCAGGAGAGTCGCTGCACCGAGCTGAAAGCCGAACTTGTTGGTGTTGCCAGCGACAGAGGTGTCGAAGAGGGTGGAGTAGTTCAGGTCGTCTACCAACAGCGTTCCGTAGAGGAGTACGCGCGGCTGAGGGCGGAGCGCTACTTCCAGGGCTAGCAGAGAGTTATCGCGGTTACTCCGCTCGGCTGTCTGAAGACCTGCGGAAACGAAGAACGCGAGGGGATTGAGGTATGCAAAGTCTAGGCCTCGGCCGGAGTAGACAACCATGTCGTAGAGTGCCACACAGAGAGCAGATAGCGGCATCCATCCTACTCGGTGGAGGACAATGTACTTCGACTGCACAGGCTGTCCTGCGGTATCGGTCCCCTCTGCCGCCGCATGGAGGTAAGAGAACCGGAAGGGGCCGTGGGCGATGTCCAGGAGGATGCCGTCGAGCATTGGGGCAACTGGCGAGAGGATGAGATTGTCAATCGGGCTATAGCCGATGCTCAAAGGTTCTCGCCCTAAGCGTACTCTAGCCTGGCCCCACCGTAGCTGGAGGTAGCCTGCGAAACGGTCGAAGTAGCGGCGCGCCTCAATGGTGAACTTCAGCGTGCGCCCCAGACTGGGGTCAATCCGGAGTGCTGCTTCTGGAGAACCAGCGAACCGTGCTCCGTTGGAGATGTCCACAAATCCTTCAGCGTTGGCACCATACCGCACGAAGGCCTGCCCTCCCAGGCGGGCTAAGAGAGGAGTGCTGGTAGTATCCCCATATCGGACAGCACCACCACGGAGCATAATGTTGGCGTTCAGGAGCATCTGGAAGCCAGTGTCAGCAACTGTAGCAAGGAACCGGTGGCGGGCAATTTGGGGGAGGAAGCGCGAGCCTACGGAGGAGGCAGAGTTGTACCAGAGGACGTAAGCGGGATGTTCGTTCTGCGGCAGGAGCGAGACGACCTCTGCAAGGGGTATAGGCCAGAGGACGATGCTCTGCAGGGGAGCATTGCCCAGGAGGACTTGCCGAAAGGCAGCTTCATAGGTCCAGGGATCAGAGGCGGGGTCTACGTTTTGCGCCAAGCAGTAGCCGCCCACGGTCCAGAGGAGCAAGGGGAACAGGCGGTATGAGTTCATAGCGACAGTAACTGGGGGGTCGGGTAGGAGACCAGGTCTGGACACAGAGGGACGCGCTGTCCATGGCGCGCAAGCGATTCCTCGGCAGCTTCGAGGATGCTAACTACGGCCCGTCCAAAGTATCCGTCGCTAATCGGCCGCTGGCCTGTATGGATGGATTCCAAAAAATGGTGGATGACCCGTCCCAAGGCTTCATGGTTGGGAAGTGGAGGAGCGTACATCTGCCCAGCTCGGTATTGGACGCGGAGTCGTTCTTCACCCTCCTTGGAGGTAATCTCCACGCCGCGGTCGTAGACACGTAATTTCTCACTTGTCTCCATATCATCGTAGACGGCCATTCGGCGAGAGCCTCCCAGGCAAATTGTGCGGATCTTAACGGGGGAAAGCCAATTCACGTGGAAATGCGCCAAGAAGGAGTCGTTGTAGTATACGGTCACATAGGCTAAGTTTTCTAGTTCATAGTAATGTCGAATGCCGACAGCAGAAACGGCGGTTGGGGGCTCGCTATCGAGGAGATAGAGAAGGATGGAGACATCATGTGAAGCCAAATCCCAAACGACGTTTACATCGGGTTGGAAGAGACCTAGATTAGCACGCACTGAATCGAAGTAGAGAGGCTCTCCAAGCTCTCCCAGCACGAGGAGCTCTTTAAGTTTTTGGACAGCATCCGTGAAGAGAAACGTATGGTCGACCATGAGTGTTAGGCCTTGGGCCTCCGCAATGGTGAGGAGCTCTGTTGCCTCGGTGGCGCGGCGCACCATGGGCTTCTCCACTAGGACGTGCTTGCGATGGAGCAGTGCTATGCGAGTTAGCTCAAAGTGGGAGGCAACCGGGGTTGCAATGGCAACGGCATCGACGGTCGGATCAGTAAGAACGGAGAAGGGATCAGCAGAGGTCCGAATCCACCGGAAACGCTGCCGGACCGTTTCCAAGCGGTGCTCATCGAGGTCACAAGCGATGACAGTATCTACGGATTGGAACTGGAGGAAGTTGCGGATAAGGTTTAGCCCCCAGTACCCACAGCCTACAACAGCGACGACCATGGGTGTTAGCGGTTCTGCCCTCGGAGCATGTATGGGACTGTCTTCAGCACGACGTAGAGATCAAGCCATGGAGACGCATTCTGGACGTAGTAGATATCCAGCAGGAGCATCTGTACAAAAGTATGGGAACGGTCAGAGATCTGCCACAGCCCCGTGCAGCCAGGCAGGATGAGATGGCGCCAGCGCTGCCACTCAGGGAAGTATGCAACCTCCTTAGGGAGCAACGGCCGCGGACCAACGAGGCTCATTTCGCCACGTAGTACGTTCCATAGCTGAGGCAGCTCATCTAGGCTCCAGCGTCGTAGCCAGCGGCCAACACGGGTGAGGCGTTGCTGGGGCACAATCTTCCGCAAGGGCTTATTAGCGGAAATGTGCTCTTGGATGCTCTCAGCCCACTCCTGGTACGCAGCTTCGCCCACTTCCATTGTCCGAAACTTGTACATCAGGAAGCGCTTGCCGTACCGACCTATCCGCTGCTGCCGATGGAAGACAGGGCCGGGTGAATCCAGCTTGATGGCAATTGCAATGACCACAAAGAGGGGGAGACAAAGCAAGAGAATGCTCGCAGCGATGACGGTGTCGTAGATGCGCTTCAGCAAGAGGAAAGGGTAGCGAGCACCTGCTCCAGCGAAGGAAACGAACCGTAAGCCAGCAACGTCGTCCATCATCTGCTCGGGGATCAGTGTAGGGTAAAGCTCAGCTACTGTAGACACCGTCGCATTCCGCTGAATCCACTTAGCAGCAGATTCCAATAGCTCTTCAGGAGACAGCCGAGGCTCGGCGTAGATGACGTGCTCAATGGTCGCATCAGTACTTGGAGTGCGCCAAGAGCCGAGAACATGGTAACCATTCAACACTGGAGTTCCGGGAGGTAGGAGATCGCTAAGGAAGCCTACGAGTTTGTAGTCATGGTTGTCATCAACGAGGAGACGCTCTGCAATGAGCTGCGCTAGTGCGCCTGTGCCGGCGATAGCTGTGCGGCGTTGGAAGCGAGCATTGCGCAGCAGCAAGCGCTGCAACAGTCGGAACCCGACAAGGCGCCATCCCAGGAGGAGGAAGAGCCCTGCGGAGAATGTTGCCCCCGTAATAAGGCGGCTATCTAACCAGTGCGGAGGTCGCAGGAAGAAGGCGATGACGGCAAAGCCAACGAGCGCGTAGAATCCGGAGCGGAGTATGAGCACGGTCTGCCGTGACGATGAGCGGATAGAGCGGAGCTTGTAGAGTCCGTTGTGCTGGAGGATGACAAGCCAGAGTAGGCCAAAGCAAGCGAAAGCTATCCACGGCTGCCATTGCTGTAGTAGCGTCCAGGCATCGGGGCGTCCGAAGCCATGCGCCAGAGCAGCTACAGCTATGCTGTAGCCCCCTAGGATGCAGAGGTAATCCCCGACAGCCAGCACCAGCTTGTATGCCGGGTATCTTGGGAAAG
Source organism: Candidatus Kapaibacterium sp. (assembly GCA_025059875.1). Lineage (NCBI taxonomy): Bacteria > Pseudomonadati > Bacteroidota > Eximiradiia > Eximiradiales > Kapaibacteriaceae (SeqCode) > Kapaibacterium (SeqCode) > Kapaibacterium sp. (SeqCode). The sequence goes on along the minus strand of JANXCT010000004.1, from coordinate 64,683 downwards.
CTCGCATAAGCCTCTTCAAGCCCGCCAAAGCGGCCCTCACAGTTTAACTCTGCCCCCCACCTCCCCCTACTGCCTAACTGCAAATTAGGGAATGCCGCGGATACGAGGAGCCTTCCGCCAATGGTGGATTGGAAGGAGCCGCAAGTTGTAATTTTGGGCTACAACATTCAAGGTGCACCTAGCAATGGCACTCTACATAACAGCAGACTGCATCAACTGCGGGGCCTGCGAACCCGAGTGTCCGAATACCGCCATCTACGAGCCCGGTGCTGAGTGGACGTTGGGAGGCCAGACGTATCGGGGATCATACTCTCCGAGCGGCTATCAGCGAGACTTCTGGTCGGAGGAGTACTACTTTATTGTGCCGGACAAGTGTACAGAATGTGTTGGGTTCTACGACGAGCCCCAGTGTGCCGCGGTCTGCCCAGTTGACTGCTGTTTGCCGGATCCGTTGGCACCGGAGACTCGGGAGCAGTTGGAGGCAAAGAAGGCTTATCTCGACCAGATAGATCCCGGACGCGTTCGGGTCTAAGCTGTGGCTCTGCAGGCACAGCAGTTGTGGCTCCGCATTCGCGGTGGTCGGATCTGGGACTTCAGCCCAGCAGAAGGTGAGGTCGTTGTAGAGACAGAGGCCGGGAGGGTGCACTATCCGGGATGCTGGATTTTACCTGGCTTCGTAGATGCTCACGGTCACATCGTCCACTTCGGCCTGGAGCTTGTCCAGCCCCGACTACAGGGGTGCCGTAGCGCGGAGGAATGCTTAGAAGTGCTACGCTGCTGGGAGCCGAACCGTGGGGAGTGGCTGGTAGGACGCGGCTGGAACCATGAAGAGTGGGCGCCGGCAGTCCTTCCGACCGCGGCAGTGTTGGATACACTCTTCCCTGACGTACCCGTTGCTCTATCCCGGACTGATGGACATGCGCTCTGGGTGAATTCCGAGGCACTGCGCCGAGCGGGCATTACCGCTGAAACCCCAGACCCCTCAGGTGGGCTCATCGTTCGAGATGCCTCGGGTATGCCCACGGGGGTATTGGTAGATACTGCGATGGAGCTCGTACTACGGTGTATTCCTCCCCCGAGCCCGGAAGAAGTACGGCAGGCTATCCTACGAGCGACTGCCCAGCTCCTTCAATACGGCATCACCGAAGTGCACGACATGGACGTTGACGTAGCGTGGGTTCCGATCTTCCAGGAGTTGGCCCAAGCGGGACACCTGTCCATCCGCGTACAGAGCTACGTACGGGCTCAGCGAGGGGAGTGGGCCCAAGCAGGGCTGCTTCCAGCAACAGGGGAGTTCTTTCAACTCCGCGGGGTCAAGTTCTACGCTGACGGAGCTTTGGGATCGTATGGAGCAGCATTACTCGAACCATATGCCGACTTCGAGTCGCACAAGGGCTTTCTCCTGTTTACCACAGAGGGCTTGGAGTTAGCAGTTGCAAAGGCCATGGAGGTGGGGTGGCACGTGGCAATCCACGCCATTGGGGATGCGGCGAACCGACAGGTGGCTCACGTCTACGCGGCAATCCGTCAGCGAGGTATTGGGGAGCTCGAACAGCGACTGAGAATAGAACATGCCCAGCTCGTCCATCCGGAGGACATTCCAGTAATGGTAGAGGCTGGCTGCATTGCTTCGGTCCAGCCTCTGCATTGTGTCCACGACGCTCCCATGGCTCGGCGACGGCTGGGGTATGGGCGGGCGAGCATCCCGTATCCGTGGCGTAGTCTGCTCGAGGCTGGCCTTCCCCTTGCCGCTGGTTCTGATTTCCCGGTAGAGCCACCGAACGTTCTGGCCGGCATTTCGGCATTCTGCACGCGCCGACCGCCAAGCGAAGCCGCTCCGTGGATGCCAGAAGAATGCCTGAGGGTTGACGAGGCCCTGGCAGCTTACACGACGTGGGCCCACTATGCCAGTGGGATGGAAGATCGTCGTGGGTTGCTACTTCCGGGGTATGATGCCGACTTCGTCATTGTGGACGCAAATCCGGCAGAGATGCCGCCAGAAGAAATAGCCTCCATTGGCGTCGTTGCCGTTTACGTGGCTGGGGAGCGACGCTGGGTGTCGCGGCATATGTAAATTTGTGGCCTCCGAGCATAAAGGGATGCCCAATGTACGACCCAGCCTTTCGGGAACACCTCCAGCGAGAGTTAGCAGTCCTTCGGGAGACAGGGCTCTACAAAGAGGAGCGAGAAATCCTAGGTCCCCAAGGGCCGGTAGTCCGAGTTCGCTGGAATGGTCAAGTACGCGAGCTTCTGAACTTTTGTGCCAACAACTACCTGGGACTCTCGGCAGATCCCCGGATTATAGAAGCCGCAAAGCGGGCAATGGCCACCCATGGCTTTGGAATGTCCAGCGTCCGCTTCATCTGTGGCACCCAGGATTTGCACAGGGAGCTGGAGCGTAAGATTGCGGAATTCTGCGGCACAGAGGACACCATCCTCTACGCTGCCTGTTTTGACGCAAACGGTGGATTCTTCGAGCCTTTCTTCACGGAGCAGGACGCTATCATTTCTGATGAGCTCAACCATGCCTCCATCATTGACGGTATCCGCCTAACGAAGGCGAAGCGTTATCGGTACAAGAACTGCGACATGACTGACTTGGAAGCGAAGCTCCGGCAGGCAGAGGCCGAGGGAGCGCGCTTTAAGGTGATAGCCACGGATGCTGTGTTCTCTATGGATGGGAACATGGCCCCGCTGGACCGCATCTGTGAGCTTGCTGAGCGTTACCGTGCCTTAGTAGTGGTGGACGAGAGCCACTCTTTGGGGTTTGTCGGTAAGCGGGGCCGTGGGGTGACCGAGTACTATGGGGTTATCGGCAAGGTGGATATCATCACGGGTACGCTCGGCAAGGCCTTAGGAGGCGGTATCGGGGGCTTCACAACAGGGCGGCGTGAAATCATCGAAATGCTGCGGCAGCGCTCTCGGCCATACTTATTCAGTAACTCTCTGCCTCCGATGGTGGTTGGGGCGGCGATTGCGGTGTTCGACTTACTGTCGGAGACGACGGAGTTGAGGGATCGCTTAGAGCGTAACACACGCTTCTTCCGGCAGCACATGCTGGAGGCTGGCTTCGACATCAAGCCTGGCGATCATCCGATTGTGCCCATTATGCTCTACGACGAGATTTTGGCGCATAGCTTCGCCCGTCGGATGCTGGAGGAGGGAATATACGTGGTGGGCTTCTCCTATCCTGTTGTGCCTCGAGGGCAGGCACGGATCCGCGTTCAGATTTCTGCAGCCCACACGCAGGAGCAGTTGGAGCGCGCTGTGGAAGCGTTCGTCAAGGTTGGGCGGGAAATGGGGGTGCTGAGGGACTGAGCCGATGCATACCGTCGGGATTTGCGGTGCTGGGACGATGGGACGGGGGATTACGGTGACCTGCCTGCAAGCCGGTCACCGCGTGCTCCTCTACGACATCCGCTCGGATGCCTTACGAAATGCTGAGAAAGATATCCGGGAGCAGCTGGAGAAAGGCTACGCAAAGGGTCGGCTCCGCGAGCCTGTGGAAGATGTCCTCCGTCGGCTCGAGCTGGTTCCTACGCTGGCGGAGCTGTTTCGGTGTGACATCATCATCGAGGCAATTGTGGAGAATCGGGCTGCAAAGCAAGACCTGTTCCGGGCACTGGAATCCCTAGGAATCAGCCCAAACACCATCATCGCAAGCAATACTTCCTCCATCTCCATTGCAGCACTAGCCTCAGTCCTGCACCACCCCGAGCGTTGTATCGGACTCCACTTCTTCAATCCAGCGCATGTGATGCGTTTAGTGGAGGTCGTCCGTAGCGCTCGCACTTCTGATGAGACCCTGCAGCGTGCATTGACCTTTGTCCAGGGACTAGGAAAGACGCCGGTGGTAGTACGGGATGTCCCTGGATTCATCGTCAACCGGGTGGCGCGCAACTACTATAACGAGGCGCTTCGGATAGTAGCCGAGGGAGCAGCGACGGTAGAGCAGGTAGATCGGCTCATGCGGAGTGCTGGATTTCCAATGGGGCCGTTTGAGCTCATGGATCTGATTGGTGTGGATGTGAACTTGGAGGTGACCCGCTCTATCTACGAGCAGCATTTCCATGAGCCTCGCTTTGCACCATCGCCGCTACAGCAGCAGTATGTTGACGCTGGCTTATTGGGCCGTAAAGTGCGGCATGGCTTTTACTCGTACGACGACCAAGGGTGACGTTCCACATATAGGAGCAGCACAGATGCAGACGAGCGTTGCGATCGGCTTCCTGTTAGGGATAATGAGCACCGTAGCCCAACAGCTCATCGTCGTGCCTGGACCTTCTCAGAAGGAAACGAGGGCCCAAGAGCCGGAGCAGTTAGGTGCCTCACGGGCAATAGCGTGGAAGGTCCCTTCGCTCCCACTGAGTTTCCGGAATGGGCAGACGCCAGCAGCAATCCAAGAGTTCATCTTTGACTCGCTCGTCAACGCCTTTTCCTACTACTCCTGGCAGCAGCAACCCGTGTGGTGGGATCCTACCAGCGATGTGCTCGTTACGGTTAAGCGTGGTGGAGTAGGGGCTGCTGCCCAAGGTGATGGCAATCGGCTCTACTACCGTTACTCCACCAACCGAGGGCAGTCATGGTCAGAGCCCATCCGGCTTTTTGACGGGAATGCTCCAACCAACCAGCTGCCGCGCTACCCTAGTGGGTACTTGGTTAACCCTAACAACACCGTCACCTCTCCACAGGACTTGATACTGGTCTTCGCTAGCCCGGTGACGGATGGGACGGCCTGGAGGGGCTTTCGGGATGGCTTCACGTACCTTGGTTCTAACGATGTGCAGAGCTGGTTCAACGATGGCGTGGATGTGACTATCCAGGGACGGCAGTACCGCTACACATGGGGCACGGACTCCAGAATCACAGCGACGCGCGCTGGAGATGTGGCGTTGACTCTAAGTGCGCTCGTTGCCCCAGATGGGGTGCCTACAGCTGAACAGAACTACGTGGGACTGCGGCTCCAAGACTTTGCTGCTCCAGCATTCGGCTTCGTTCCGGAAGAATGGCGGAGTACTTTGTTCGGTGATCCTGGACAGCCGGGCTACCGGGCAAACGTCCCTATTGGGATTGCCCGAGATGACGTCGGTAACCTCGTCTATGCTGTCTTCGGGCGCTTTGTGGATGCCGATGACCCTGGTTTGCCTACAGTAGGCTTCTTCCTCTCCACAGACGGTGGGGAGAGCTGGCGGGGGCCGACCTTCCTTCAGCCTTCTGCGATTCGGGAGTACGCCTTCCAGCAGGGGGCAATGCCGGATTCGGTGGTAGTTCCTTTCGGACTGCAGACCGGGCAAGGGGGTGCAATTGCTATTCCGAAGGCCTTCGCTGCTTACGGGAACGGCAAAGTCAGCATCGCGTTCCAGATATTCGAGTTCGACGGCAGCAAACCCTTGGAGGAGCGGGCAGCTCAGATGGTTGAAGCCACCTACGACAACGGCAACTGGACGCTACGGAAGATTGCAGACCGCTCATGGCTCTCCCTGGCGCTCATTGCTGACCCCAACTCTCCCGCTTCAACCCAAGTCGGCAACGAGCTGCAGCTCAGCCGAACAGCCGACGGTACCAAGCTACTAGCCAAGTGGATAGAGGGCACTGTCTATGTTGCCCAAGTAGACATTGACGGTGATGGTGCTGCGCCGGATACCTTCTTGACGACGGACGTCTACATTTCGACCCGCCAGCTGCCCAATGGACAGTGGTCGGATCCGGTGAATATCACCCAGACCCCAATCTGGGACAAGTTGGCATGGATTCCCCCGATTGTGCCGAATGACCTCCGGCAAGTTCCACTGTTGATGGTCAAAACGGCGATTGACACGTTTGTCTACCCGACGCTCTTGGAGCGTCTAGTCAACAGCCAGCAACAGCTGCTGGAGAAGCAGTACGTCACGATTGCAACCTTCTCCGGGGTTGTCTCGGTCCAGGAACCCTCAGCAACCATTCATCGGCAGCTTCAGGTCCGTGTCTCGCCGCATCCGGTGGGCAGGGAGTTACGTTTGTTCGTCAGCGACGCTCCTGGGGGTCATGCTTCCGTGGAGCTCTATGCAGCAAGTGGGGAGCGGCTCTGGACACGGGAGCTCGTGCTGGCACCAGGGTCACAGATGGTGATTCTGCCAGTCTCCGAGGTCGCTGCAGGTACCTACGTGCTGCGCGTCCGCAACGGGAGTGCGGTCGCCATACAGCCGGTGGTAGTGCTACCTTGAGTGGACAAAGCAGTCTGGCAGCGGGCGCCGTCTCTAGAACGGGGTGGCGCCCGCTCAGTTTGTCTAGGTTCGGTTGCTACGATGATGCAGCAGGGGACAGCGAGTTGAGATGGAAGAGGCCGTTCAAATAGCCGGGCTTGTCGTTGACGTCGTAGAACGGCGAATCGTACCAGCAGAGGTGGTGGTGGAGGAGGGGAAGATTGCCTCTGTAACGTACCGCTCTGCCTCAGAAGTGCCGTCGGTGTACATCCTACCAGGCTTTGTGGATGCCCACGTCCACGTAGAGAGCTCGCTTTTGCCGCCACCAGAGTTTGCGCGCTTGGCGGTCATCCATGGGACGGTGGCGACGGTCTCCGATCCGCACGAGATCGCCAACGTTCTGGGGATAGAAGGGGTACGGTACATGCTCCGGACAGCAGCAGAGGTACCCTTCGTCTTCTGGTTCGGGGCCCCATCGTGTGTGCCGGCAACACGCTTTGAGACAGCCGGGGCCGAGATCAGCGTGGAGGAGCTGCGAATACTGTTTGAGGAGGGTATGCCGTACCTCAGTGAGATGATGAACTTCCCAGGCGTTCTAGCGCAAGACCCTGAAGTGATAGCAAAGCTGGAGCTTGCACGCGCTTACCGACGCCCGATTGATGGGCACGCTCCGGGATTGCGGGGGAATGAGGCCCGCCGATATGCTGCGGCCGGCATTACGACCGATCACGAGTGCTTCACGCTGGAGGAGGCGCTGGACAAGGTCGAAGCGGGTATGAAGATCCTCATCCGCGAAGGCTCGGCAGCACGGAACTTCGATGCCCTCCACCCGCTACTGCGCTTGCATCCAGATCGGTGTATGTTCTGCACCGATGACCTTCATCCCGATGCCCTTGCGGCGGGACACATCAACGTGCTAGTTCGACGGGCGGTCGAACTCGGGTACGACCTCTTTGATGTCTTGAGAGCAGCTTGCTTGCATCCAGTCCAGCACTACGGGTTGCCTATCGGACTCCTGCGGCCAGGGGATTCGGCTGATTTCATCGTGGTGGAGGACCTCCGGAACTTTCGGGTGTTGGCAACGTACGTGCGTGGGCGTTGCGTGGCACGAGAGGGGGAGAGTCTCCTACCGTTCCGTAGGGCACCGGTTGTCAATCGGTTCGTCCAACGGCGAGTGCGAGAAGGAGAGCTTCGGGTGTCTGCTTGTGGAGAGACTCTCCGGGTCATTGAGGCGTATGATGGTCAGCTCGTCACGGGCGAGCTGCTGCTCCCTGCCCCATTGCGGGATGGGGAGATCGTGCCCGATGTGGAGCGTGATATCTTGAAGCTGGTGGTGGTCAATCGCTACAAGGAAGCTCCGCTGGCGGTAGCCTTCGTCCGAGGCTTTGGACTCCGCCGTGGGGCGATCGCTTCGAGTGTTGCCCATGACTCGCACAATCTCATCGCCGTCGGAGCAAGTGACGCTGAGCTTTGCCGAGCTCTCAACGCGGTTATTGGACACCAAGGCGGCTTGGCGGTTGCCGAAGGGGAGCGCGTAGACGTCTTGCCGTTGGATATCGCTGGGCTCATGAGCTCAGAGGAGGGCACGACGGTGGCGCAGCGCTACACAATGCTGGAGGCTGCCGCTAAGCGGTTGGGCTCTTCGCTTCGGGCACCGTTCATGACGCTGTCGTTCATGGCACTCCTCGTCATCCCAGCGCTGAAGCTTAGCGACCGGGGGTTGTTCGACGGTAGGGCGTTCCAGTTCACCTCACTATGCCCAGAGTCGTAGGGAGCGTGTAGCTCAGCATTGCTTGCAGGGTGGAAGCCCTAAGTTTGTGCTATGCAAGCACCAGGAGCGTCCAGCAACGTGCCATGGACAGCCAGACAGCCATAGCGTTCCCTCAAGTCCGAAGCAGCCATGCGGCCTTGTGGAAAGAGGTGGCTCGATTGGTCCTCCTATCGCGTCGCATTGACGAACGGGAAGAGCAGGAGCTCCTGCCGGCTGGCAAGATTACATATCAGTTTTCCGCAAAGGGGCACGAGCTGGCACAGGTCCTTCTTGGACTGCATCTCCGCCATCCTCACGATGGGGCAACGGTGTACTATCGCTCGCGTCCATTTCTACTGGCTGCTGGACTGACGGCAGAAGAGGCGTTTGCTGGCTCCCTTGGGCGCACCGGGAGTCCAAATGGGGGGCGGGACATTGGGGTAGTGTTCAACATGCCTCCGCGGCGTGGCGTCACTGTTCTCCCTGCCAGCGGAGACGTGGGGGCACAGTATACACCGGCTGCTGGGTGGGCGCAGGCGATTCTCTACCGGAGCCGAGTCTTGCGGGAATCGGAGTGGGAAGGGGCCATCGCAGTTGCTCTGGGGGGAGACGGTTCCGTTGCCACCAACGGCTTCTGGTCGGCCTTGACGATGGCGACGACGCTCCGTCTGCCGATGCTCTTCTTCGTTGAGAACAACGGCTACGGCATCTCGGTCCCTTCTCGCTTCCAGACGCCGGGTGGGCGGATCGCTCCCAATCTCCGTTCATTCGGTGAGCTCCGTCTGTGGGAGCTGGATGGTACCGATCCAGAGGCTGCGCTACAGGGCATTGCGGAAGCAGTCACTTTCGTTCGCTCTGCGGCTGGTCCTGCGCTCGTGGAGGTCTACGTCCCGCGGCTCTGCGGCCATTCTAGCGCCGACAATCAGGCTTATTATAAGACGGCCGAGGAGCGTCAGGAAGAGCAGAAGCGGGACCCCATCATACGCCTCCAGCGCTACCTACTCCGCAAGCGACTGCTGACGAAGTCTGAGTGGGAGCGGCTCCAGCAGGAAGTAGAGGCAGAGGTCGCGGCAGCTTTGGCTGCAGCACTGGCGCAGCCTGAGCCGGAGCCAAGCTCGGTGTGTCGCTTCCTCTTCTTCGACCCCGATGCTCCTCAGCAGGTGGGTGGTATACTGCCCGAAGGGCAGCATCTGCCAACTGGTACGACGCAGGCACGACCGACTGGTCCGCGAATCAACATGGTGGAGGCCATTCGCCGGACCTTAGAGCGGGAGTTAGAGCTCAACCCGAGGGTGGTTGTCTTCGGCGAGGACGTTGGCGTCAAGGGGGGTGTTCACGGGGCTACAATGGATTTGCAGCGGAAGTTCGGTGCCGACCGAGTATTTGATACTGCGCTTTCGGAGGAGGGCATCATTGGACGTGCCGTCGGCATGGCGCTAGCGGGCTTGGTGCCGGTGGCGGAGATTCAGTTTCGCAAGTATGCTGATCCTGCCACGGAGCAGCTCAACGACTGCGGCACTATACGGTGGAGGACAAACGGGCGGTATGCGGCCCCGATGGTGGTGCGCATCCCCGTGGGGTTTAGCAAGGTCACCGGGGATCCGTGGCATAGCGTCTGTGGCGAGGCGGTCTTCGCTCACGCGCCGGGCTGGCGTATTGCTTTCCCTTCCAATGCCGAAGATGCCGTAGGGTTGCTGCGCTCGGCGCTCCGTGGCCACGACCCAACCCTCTTTTTAGAACACCGAGCCCTGTACGATACGCCCATGGCACGGCGCCCATACCCGGGGGATGGGTTCATTGTGCCGTTCGGCCGTGCTGCGATTGTCAGAAGTGGACGCCACATCACGGTCGTTACGTGGGGGGCAATGCTCTACCGGGTCCTGGAGGCGGTGGAGCAGCTCCAGGTGGATGCCGAAGTGATAGACCTGCGGACGATTGTCCCATGGGACGTGGAGATGGTGTTAGCGTCGGTGCGGAAGACGAACCGTTGCCTCATCGTCCACGAGGATACGCTCACGTGCGGTTTCGGTGCGGAGATTGCCGCTACTGTCGGGCGGGAGGCGTTCCAGTGGCTGGATGCCCCTGTGGAGCGAGTAGCCTCGCCGGACTGTCCGATCCCGTACAATCGGCGGCTCATGGACGCTGTGGTGCCGACCGTGCAGCGAATTGCTGCTGCATTGGAGCAGCTCTTACGCTTCTGAGAGTCCGCTGAGCACTGTTGCTAAGGAGGTAGCGATAGACTCGGCCCCACCGCGCTGCTGCAAGAGTCTCTGAGCTGCGGTCCCCAACCGCTGGCGCTCCTCAGGATTGCTGAACACGGCATAGAGCCAATCTGCAAGCTGCTGTTCGGTGCGAACGATCGTCAAGGCCCCAGTGCACAAGAGCGCGTGGGCATCAGGGGACTTCCGAACCCTTGGCCCGCAGACGAGCGGGATGCCGTATGCTGCCGGCTCCGCGAGGTTGTGGACGCCGTGGCCGAAGCCACCGCCGACATACGCCACGTCAGCAAAGCGGTAGAGATGGAGTAGGAGCCCGAAACGGTCAACGATAAGAACCTGGGGGCCTTGCTCAACCACTCCTGGGCTGGTGTCGGACACTTCCGTCCAGCGGTGTGCTCCGCGGAAGAGGCGGAGCAGCGCCGTAACCCTGGCTGGGTTGGGTTCATGGGGCACGATGATGAGCACAAGCCGTTGGCGAAGGTCGTTCGGTAGGTAGCGGAGCATCCCTGCCAGGAGGCGGTGATCCTCCTCCCAGGTGCTGCCAGCAATTAGGCAGAATGAACCTGGATGGCGGAAGGCCTCCGGCAGCCATACGCGGGGCTCTTGGTGGGCAGCCTGCCAGATGCGGTCATACCGCGGGTCTGGGACTACCCTCACCGGAACTTCAGGAACGAGGCGCCGGAATGCTGCGGCCTCTTGGTCGTTCAACGCCCAGATTCTCTGGAAGCTGCTGAGAGCTTGTCTCAGCAGCCACTGTGCCGCAGGTAGCCTCCAGAGCGGGCTCTGAGGGAAGGTAGCGGCTACGAGGAACGTAGGGACTCGCTGCTGATGGAGAGTAGCTAAGTAGCCCAACCACAGCTCATATCGCACGAAGACAGCAGCCGTTGGCTGCAAGGCCGCTAGGAAGCTGTACCTGCTGTCAGGGAGGTCTGGGGGAAGTAGGAGGACTTTGTCGGCTAAGGGGGTTGCTCTGTGGGCTTCGTAGCCAGAGGGAGAGAAGAAAGTTAGGACGACCGGCAGCCGAGGGAGACGTGCCCGTAGTAGTTGTAGCACAGGGCGGACGTGCTCGAACTCGCCTGCAGACGCAGAATGGACCCAAAGGCGGGGATGCGGGGCAGTACGGCTCCAATCCTGCAACTCTCGAAGGTGCCGGTGCCATTCTTCTCGCGCCTTGGCCTTGAGGCGTAGCTGCGGAGAGAGGCGGGCGAGGCTCGTGGCCTGGCGGAGCACAATTTCGTAGAACCACAGTGCAGTAGGCATTGTCTTCCGATGACGGACAGGATAGCCTCGAAGCTATGTAATTTGCCAGCCGCCAGCGAAGTCTCTGTGATGCTCTCTCAGCAAGTCATCGCCGCGGTCCTTGAGCACAAGGTTCGGCAGCGGACGGGAAAGTATGTTGCCGTGTTGGTGCTACAGGGGACCGTGGTGGGACTGTTTGCCTCAAGTGTAGAGCTAGCCCTGGCCATCCCAATCGGACTCTTAGGCTTAGGCTGTGGCATTACGCTAGCGTGGCTGCGAGAGCAGCGGCGATTGCTAAGGAACTCGTATTACCGCCTCGCCATCGAGGGATGGGAGATGTGCCTACTGTTAGGAGCACTGGGGCTTTCAGGATTGGTAGCGCACTGGCTGCAGCTCTCGTTGGTGTTCTATCAGGCACATCTGAGCTACGTGCTCTTTGGATACGTCCTCGGATCGTGGCTGGGGGAGCAGAGCTGGCGGTATAAGGTGTTTGGTCATTTGCCGATCGAGCAGCAGTATCGGTACGTCCAGAACCTCTCGCCGTCGCTCCTCTTTCCGTACACTTGGCAGCACTTGCGGCGGCTCTGGCGGGCTTGGCAGCGCGGGCAGCAGTGAACTATGACTCTGCCGGTGCTGGTCCCAGTACTTGCACTGCTTTTAGGGGGGCCCGAAGTGCAAGTGGTGTCGTATAGCGCATTCCCCCTGTCGGGGGTAGAGCACAGTATAGGAGTGGCTTCGGTGAGCAGGAAGCACCACTCGATACAGCGGCAGCGATCGAGAGCCCGGCCTAGGGTTAGTATGGCCACCAGGAAGCAGCACCGAGAGCTCCGAAAGCCTCAGCGTCGTGCTCGTCAGAAGGCCCTACTTCGCAAGAGACCTACTTCAAGGAGGCAGGCCTACCGAGTGCAGCGGCGTCAAGAGCCGACCTTCCAGTGGCAGTTGGTGGCTGATTCTACTCTTAGCCGGGCTGTTCGCTACCAGCGGTATCGCGTGCTTGGAACGGCGGAACGCTCAGTGCATGTGCTCAGGGTCAATCTGCGGGATCCGTCTGTCGAGGTCAAGCTCGTACCGGCCATTCCGGGACAGCAGGAGACTTTGGCGGAGATTGTTCAGCGTTACGACACCCTCAGTCCATTCCAGGTAGTGGCGGCGGTCAATGGCTACTTCTGGAGTCGGTCAGGGATGCTACCAGTTGGTCTAGCTGCAACCGATGGCGAGCTCCTCCAACTTCACCGCTATAAGCGCTGGAGTTCCTTCGTAGTGGACGCACGGGGCACTTCGGTGCTGGATACCTTCCTCTTGGAAGCATGGATACGACTGCCAGGTGGGGAACGAGTGGAACTTGCCAATGTTAATCGTCGGGATCACTCACAGGGAGTTGTGCTCTATACGCGGTTTGCTGGGGATACAGTGCCTCGGCAGGGTGCGAGTGTCGTTGCCGTCCCGATTGAAGAGCAGCCCGATAGTGTCCTTCTCGTCAGTGTTCCGACAGATACGGTCGAGCTACCCCTGAAGAAGCTGCGCCTGCGGTACTTGCGGATGCCGTTCGTGGGTGGGGCGGTACCGTGCCAAGTGCTCAGCGTGGATTCTGGCGCTACGGCTATGCCACTGCGGGGATGCGTTCTCTCCCTAGGGCAGGACTTTCCGGACTCGCTCTTACCTGTGCCAGGGGACACAGTCTGGTTGGAGACTCGCCTGAGGCCTCGAGTAGGCCTCCGGGTTCGGCATGTCTGGAGCGGGACTCCGCGGTTGGTTCGGGACGGCCGTGTTCGAGTGGAGGCAGCACAGGAGGGCACAACATCGGAGCGCTTCCTCTACCGTCGCCGTGCCCGCACAGCGATAGGAGTAACTCGGCAGGGCGAGCTATTGCTCGTTGTCGTTGAGCACAACGGCCACTCTGCTGGCGCAACGGTGCCGGAGTTGGCTGCATGGATGCGTTCTTTGGGAGCCTACCAGGCCCTCAATCTGGATGGCGGTTCCTCATCGGGAATGTACCTTGCAGGAGGCGGTAGCATTGGCAATCGTTTTCCGGTTGCTTCTGCGCTGGTCATTCTCCAGCGACAGACACGCTCAGTCCCTTAGCCCTTTCACGGTGCCATGGAGTGCCAGAGGTAGCGCGAGCAATCGTAGAGCCATGCAGTGAAAGGCTTGCGACCGACGGAAATGGTCGCCCGTATCGGTGGCCCCTTGCATAGCTGTATCTGGACCGACGCGGCTACTGAGGGTACCGGAGCACGGTAGCATCTAGCACTGCGCGGACACAGTAGACTAAAGCGGTGCCTTCGGCTGAAAGATGTCCTCTGCGCTGCTCTCAACTCGTCCCTAAGGGACCCCCGCTCTCCCAACGGTACACCGACAACAGAGAGGCGTGCTTGCTGTCTGGGTTGGGCGAAAGCGATATCCTCAGCGGTGTTAGAAGCTCTGCCTCCAGACGAGCCTCAGGCTGATGGTCACAAGAGCTTGCCCAGCCGTGCGTGACGCAGGTCTCCGGGCGAGAGGCGGAGGCTGTGTGACCTACCCGTCGACAGTCGATGTAAGGGCGTCCGCCGGAAGTGTTCCTGGAGCGGCTCAGGTTGCCGTAGAGTTGCCGCTGTGGACGCTCTACCTCGTCCACACAGCGACAGAAGCTGAGGCAACGGTCACGCGATCATGGGATTGCTCGATGACAGCGGGACGCTGCTTTGATGCCTGTCCGCACACGTTGTTGCTGAGCTGCCGGCTTGTTGGGCTGCATGGGCGGGCGAGTGGAGCAGGGTTTTTTCCTATTTTTGCGCTCGGCTGGGCCGGTAGCTCAGTTGGGAGAGCGCCAGAATCGCACTCTGGAGGTCGGGAGTTCGAATCTCCTCCGGTCCACTTGGTCATTGCCCCGTGGTGTAACTGGCAACACGCCTGACTCTGGATCAGGAGAGTCCAGGTTCGAGTCCTGGCGGGGCAGCTGTTGAATCGGTGGGGGATGTGGGCAGGTAGTGCCGTCTCCGTAGGCAGCGTCCAGAGACTCGGTGGATGGGCGTGGAGTCTGGCACTGGTGGCAGTGCTCTATACCCTCGGCGAGGCCGCAGTTTCGCTCTGGGTCGGACACGTTGGCAATAGCTGGGGAATCCTCAGCTTCGGGATAGAGGCAGTTGCTGAGTCCCTCTCTGGCCTTGCCATCCTCTGGCGCTTCGCTCCTAGCCTAAGCTCGGCAGAGCGTGTACAGCATGCCCGGCGAGAGCAGCAGGCAGCAGGCATCATTGGAGTTGCTTTCCTCCTCCTGGCAGCAGTTATTGCTCTGGAAGCCGTCCAGCGGCTCTTTTGGGGCGTCCATCCCCACGTCCACGAACTCGCCTTCGGGCTGGCGGTTGTCTCCCTCGTCGTTAAGCCGAGCCTCTTTTGGGTGAAGTGGCAACTGAGTAGAGTGCTGCAGAGTACGGCGCTCCAGGCTGATGCGAAGCAGACGTTAGCGTGCGCAGCCCTATCGCTCATTCTGCTGGTTGGGCTAACGGCCCAACGGTGGTGGGGAGTATGGTGGGCAGATGCCTTACTGGCTCTTGGTATTGCCGCTGCTCTTGTTCGTGAGGGCGTCCGTACTCTCTGTCACCGGCATATCCTCTGCTGCTGAGCGGTTCCTCAACGGCGCGGGAAGGGAATGGGGAGTTGGAAGCGTTTCGTGCTCATTCTCCTCGTGGGTGTGGCACTTGGGTGTGCTCCAGAACGTCGCCAGCCCGAGGGACTACGTCCTGCGGCAGGTGGGAAGTTCTACGGGGGGACGTATCGTGTCAACGAGGTCGGTGAAGTCCGGTCGCTGGACCCAGTGCAGATCAACGACGTCACGTCGGCACACGTTGCCGAGCAGCTCTACGACAAGCTGCTGACGCTTGACGAGAACCTACGCCTCCAGCCTGAGTTAGCAGAGCGGTGGGAAGTCTCTCCCGATGGACTAGTCTACCGGTACTTCCTTCGCCGTGGCGTGCTGTTCCACGACAATCCCTGCTTCCCCGGTGGCAAAGGGCGTGAACTCACTGCGGAGGATGTCAAATACTCCCTCACGCGGGCTTGTGACTTCCGAACAGGGACGTTGGGATACGACTACTTCCGGGGAAAGGTGAAGGGCGCGGATGCGTACTTTGAAGCTACGCGGCGCGCTGCTCAGCAGGGTGGTTCGCCGGACGTTTCGGAAGTAGAAGGCTTCGTCGTGCGAGACCGATATACGTTTGAAATCCATCTGACCCGGCCGTTTGCTCCGTTTGAGTACTACGTCTCTCTTGTGACGTTCGCGATTGTGCCACGAGAGGCGGTAGAGTACTACGGTGCCGACTTCTTCCGGAGCCCCGTAGGATCGGGCCCCTTCGTGTTTGTCTCCTGGGTACCAGATCGTGAGCTCATCCTTCGGCGCAACCCGAACTACTGGCAGCGGGACGAACATGGGAACCAACTGCCCTACCTGGATGCCATCCGCTTTAGCTTCATCAAGGACGACAAGACGCAGTTCTTGGAGTTTCGCCGAGGGAACTTGGAGGAGTGTTACCGGATTCCGGTGGAGTTCTTCCCACAGGTAGTCGACGAACGGGGGCAGCCGCGAGGTGAATGGCGGCAGTATCAGCTCCTCCGCGTCCCAGCACTAGCGACGCAGTACTACGGGATGCTGACCACACACCCTCTCTTCCGGGATAAGCGCGTGCGGCAGGCCTTGGCGTACGCAATCGATCGTGAGCGCATTGTCCGCTATGTCCTCAAGGGGCAAGCAGCGGAGCCGGGACATTATGGGCTCATTCCGCCTTCTATGCCCGACTATCCAGCTCGTAGCATTCGGGGCTACCGCTACGACCCAGAGCGTGCGCGCCAGCTGTTAGCAGAGGCTGGGTATCCGGGAGGACGTGGCTTCCCCACAATTACACTCCAGCTCAATGCAGGCGGTGGACGGAATGTCCAGATCGCTGAAGCCGTCCAAGCAATGCTCCGAGAGAATCTGGGGATCACAGTGGAGCTGCGGCAGGTAGAGTTTGCCCAGCATTTGAAGGAGATCGATGCGGGGCGCGTTCCCTTCTTCCGGCTCGGGTGGGTCGCCGACTATCCTGACCCGGAGAACTTCCTGAACCTATTCTACGGCAAGCTAGTCCCGGCCAAAGGGACGGACATTAGCCCTATCAACTCCACGCGGTACCGTAACCCTTCCTTTGATGCGCTTCTGGAGCGGGCTCTATCCACACAAGACCGACAACGCCGCATGGAGCTCTATCGCCAGGCAGAGCAGCTTGCCATTGACGATGCCCCGATGATCATCCTCTTCTACGACGAGGACTACCGTCTGCTCCAGCCCTATGTTGCGGGCTACCGCAACAATGCGATGGACCGGCGGTTCTACAAGTACGTCTGGCTACAGCCTCGGTGAGCACTAGGCCTCGTATGTGCGAGGAATTTCGTTTTTTGCGCTCCCTGAAGATGGCCAGTAGGGTGGGGGGTTCTTTGACATGCTGGGTGGTGGGATGGCTGCTGACGGGTTGTGGTGGTCCGTCAGAGCGCCCAGGAAAGGGGAGCTTCGTCTACAACGAGGCCGAGGGGATTACGACCTTGGACCCCGCCCATATGAGCTATATGGCGGCAATCTGGGTGGGGACACAGCTCTACAATGGGCTGGTGGAGCTGGATACGGCTCTTCGGATTGTTCCGTGCCTGGCGCGTTCCTGGAGCGTTGATGCCAGTGGACGGCGGTGGCGTTTCGTTCTGCGGACGGATGTCTTCTTCCACGACGATCCCTGCTTTCGCGGTCAGCCACGCCGGTTACGGGCGGCGGATGTGAAGTTCTCGTTTGAGCGAATTTGCGATGCGCGGACGCGTTCCCCGGGACTGTGGGTCTTCTGGGGAAAGGTGGTCGGCGTAGAGGAATTCCACGCTAAGACTGCGCGTGGAGAGGTTCCTGCCGAAGGGGTCCGCGGTATCCGAGTGTTGGACGACAGCACGGTCTCCATTGAGCTCCAACGCCCGTTTGCGCCTTTCCTCGCACTCCTTACGACTCCATACTGCTGGATTGTACCGGAGGAGGCTGTACGCTTCTACGGTGAGGACTTCTTTCGCCACCCGGTGGGCACGGGACCCTTTCGGTTGCAGGAGTGGAGGCCGGATGTTCGACTCGTCTTAGTGCGCAACCGGCGCTACTTCAAGCGCGACCACCGAGGTCGGCCGCTGCCGTACTTGGATTCCGTTGTGGTGCGCTTCCTCCGGGACCAGAAGACGGCCTTCTGGGAGTTCCAGCAGGGCCGCTTAGACATGGTCTCTGGCCTGGATCCGAGCCTTGTGCCGGCCGTACTGACGCCGGAAGGAACGCTGCGGCCGGAGTTCTCGCGGTATCGGCTCTTGACTGCCCCGGCCTATGCAGTAGAGTACTACGGTATCATGCTCGACACTACCACAGAGGGTGGGCGTACCTCGCCACTGGCACGCTCTCGCCTCTTGCGCCAAGCGCTTAACTACGGGATAGATCGCGAGCGTATCATCCGGCACGTGCTCCACGGCTTAGCTGAGCCGGCCCACTATGGCGTGATACCTCCAGGGTTCCCAGGCTTTTCCCCGCAGACGGTTGGCTATCGGTACGATCCCGAGCGGGCTCGTCAGCTCTTGGCGGCGGCTGGGTACCCGGGGGGTAAAGGGTTGCCGCCGCTGGTACTGCAACTCGGGATGCATCCACGAACGCTCTCGGTTGCCGAGGCAGTCCAGCAGCAACTCAGAGAGCTTGGAGTTCGGGTGGAGCTCCGCCAGCTAAACTTCCCGCAACATCTGTCGATGGTTCGGGAAGGCAGAAGTATGTTCTGGCGGACGAACTGGATTGCAGACTACCCGGATCCCGAGAACTTCCTGTCGCTGTTCTACTCGCCCTATCGAGCCCCGCAAGGGCCTAACACGACGCGCTTCCGCTCACCAGAGGTAGATTCTCTCTACGAGCGGGCACTGTCGGAAGCCGATACAGCTCGGCGCTTCCAGCTCTATCGCCGGATGGAGCGCATCGTCCTCGAGGAAGCACCGTGGGTCTTCCTCTACTACCCACGCCTCGTTCGGCTCGTCCAGCCTGCAGTAAGGGGAATGCGGCTGGACGGAAGTGATCGCCTCCTGCTGGAGTGGGTCTCCAAGGAGTGAAGTTCCACCAATTCAGGGAGGGTGAAGCCATGAAGGCACTCATCCATGTCCTCTGCGCTGCTGTTGCCTTCGTTGCCGTTGATTTCTGGAAAGCCCCTGCAGCATTCGCTATACAGCAGTTGAAGAAAGCCAGCCAATGGGTCAACAAGGCCAAGAAGCGCAAGCAGTTTGGCCGTCCTGCCTCCTCAGTCCGTCGCGAGCTTGTGCGTCAGCAGACGTTGGAGTTTGTCCGAGAGCACTCCCCAGCCCTCTGGCAGATGATGAACGAGGCTCCGCAGCCGGGGCCGGCAGTCCAAGGAGGGACGTCGGTTCCGGAAGGGGCGATGGCTGCCGATGAGCCCTTGGAGGGCGAAGACCCTGTCGAGCTGGAGCAGGAGGATGATATTCCCGTGGACATGGAGACCTTCTATCGCCTCTGGCATGCCTACATGGAGGGCGAGGCTGCCAGCGAGCGGACGGCTGCCGGTATAGAAGTCCGCCGAATCCTGGACTTCATTCAGGACTGGCTGGGTACTCCGTATCGCTTCGGTGGAGTAACCCCGCAGGGGATAGACTGCTCTGCCTTCATCCGCCGGCTATTCGCTGAGGTTGCTTCTGTGACGCTGCCGCGGACAGCGGCAGCTCAGTTTACGCTAGGCATGCCCGTCAAGCGCGAAGAGTTACAGTTCGGCGATCTGGTCTTCTTCCATACCCGGCGGCATGTGTATGTCTCCCACGTTGGGATCTACCTCGGAGACGACCTCTTTGCTCATGCTAGCTCGCGGTATGGGGTGACGATCTCATCGCTGCGGAGCACTTACTATAGCAAGCGCTTCATTGGGGCCCGTCGCTTGACGGAACGAACGCTCTTAGAGCTTCAGCTGGCTAGCGGAGAAACTGTTCCGGGAGTCCTAGCACCGAGCAACTAGTCTGGAAGGGCCGAACAGTTAAGCATCTGCTGGCACTTGTGCGCAACAGTTAGTATGGAAGCGGACAAGTGCCGTGATTCAACTGCGCTGGCGAGCAATCTTCCACTGCGCGACGACAGAACCGGCGTCGCAAATCCAATAGTGGTCGTGGAGGGCTGCTGTCAGGCACGAATGATTCTCCACAATCCGCACACGGCTCCCAACCGGGTAGCGCTCATGGAGGTAGTTGGGATGCTTAGCGACAACGACTCCATGTTCTTGGCTTAGCCGGGCGATGCAAAGCTGGGGTTCAGGTATGAGGGTGCCATCCAGTTCGTGCACGATGAGTCCGTAGGAGGGTGAAGGCATGAGGTGTTGGGGGCCGGGGTCCAACGATAGAGCTAATGCGCCGGCGTCGATCACGAAGTGGGTGGCACCAGTTTGGTGTGAGACGACCGTTGCTAGTACTGTCAGCGCGCAATCCTGCAGCGTGCAGCTCCCCAGCAGGACCTGGGTGTAGTCGTAGAAGACGTAGTTGCCGGGCCGGATCTCTGTGATGTCCGGAAGGAGGCTTGTAGCAGCCATCACGGTTGGCGTAGAGCCGATGCTGAGCCCGGGCACTTCGATGCCGGCGGTGCGAAGCCAGTTGGCAACTTCAGCCATGGTCTCTTGCTCTTGCAGAGCGATCCGTCGGAGCTCTTCGGCGGAGCTAGCCCGGTAAGCATGTCCGGCATGGGTGAGGAGTCCGTCGAAGATGAGCCATGGCGAGTCAACCACGAATCTAGCAGTCTCCATTAGCGCTGGGGAGTTTGGAAGGAAGCCAGAGCGGCGTCCACCGCAGTCGATCTCCAACCAGGCGTGGATGCGCTGGCCTCGGCGCATACAGGCACTAGCCAGTGCTTCAGCTACTGCTTTGCTATCTACCAGGAGGCGGAGGCAGCAGCGGGAGGCCAGCTCAAGCGCTGGCTCTATAGCCCAGAGTGGTAGTGGAAAGGCCCAGGTGATGTCCTCTATGCCGGCATCTGCGAAGAAACGTGCCTCTGCGAGTGTCGCAACCGTAATGCCACAGGCACCGAGTTGGCATTGGAGCTGAGCAATCTCGGCGCACTTATGGGTCTTGGCGTGGGGCCGCAGAGCAACTCCCCACTGCCGGGCTCGTTCCTGCATCCGCTGGAGGTTCTGCAAGAGGCGCGAGTAATCAAGGAGGAGTGCTGGCGTTGGGAGCTCCTCACAGCGCATCTCGCTACCGCTGCTCCGAACGCTCAGCTCGTTGGAGCTGGCGTTCGATCAATTGTCGCTGGAGGGTGCGCTCACGCCAGTTGAGCTGAGACCACCAGCGCCGGACCTGGCGATTGCTCTGACCAGTCAAGCGAGCATAGGCGTTCAGTAGCCGCACAGTACGCTGATTCATCGCTTTCAGAGACTGCGTAGGGGATGTGGTAACTGGGCGCAAAATTAGGAGGGTGGGACGGATAGACTACGCAGGGTCGGGGGTTGCCACAGCGGGCTTTTCTAATTTCGCGCCGCTAGTCTAGAAGAGCAGTAGGGCAGAATGCGAGCGCTTGTCCTCCGTGAGGACAGCTTTGAGGTGGAGCAGGTAGAAGATCCCGCTGTAACCCCAGGGGAGGCGCGGGTGCGGCTACTGGCTGCAGCTCTGAATCGCCGTGATGAGTGGATCCGGCAGGGGCGCTACGCTCGGATTCAGTATCCCGCAATCTTGGGCTCAGACGGCTGCGGCGTGGTGGAAGCCGTGGGCTCGGAGGAGCACCGCAGTTGGGTAGGCAAGACTGTCGTCATCAATCCCAGCCTAGGCTGGGGTTCGGACCCGCGAGCGCAGGGACGGGACTACCAGATTTTGGGCATGCCACGGGCCGGGACGTTGGCGGAGTGCGTCTGTGTGCCAGTAGATCGGCTCCATGAGAAGCCAGCCCATCTTTCCCCGATTGAGGCCGCTGCCCTGCCGTTAGCAGGTCTGACAGCGTATCGTGCACTCTTCACGCAGGGACAGCTCCAGAGTGGGCAGAAGGTGCTCATCACTGGGGTCGGCGGCGGGGTTGCGGTCATAGCGCTTCAGTTCGCTGTGGCAGCCGGAGCCCGCGTATTCGTGACTTCGGGGCGGTCGGAGAAGGTTGAGCGTGCACAGGTACTCGGTGCTGTCGGGGGAGTGTGTTATGCCCATCCTGAGTGGGAGCGCCTCCTTCGTGAGCTGGCTGATGGTGAGTTTGACCTCATCGTAGACAGTGCGGGAGGGGCCCCATTCAACGCTCTGCTTGGCCTGGCGGCTCCTGGCGGTAGGATTGTCGTCTACGGTGCTACGCTTGGTGCGGTGCCAGAGTTCAATTTGCACCGCCTCTTCTGGCGCCAGCTTCATATCGTGGGGAGCACGATGGGGACAGATGAGGAGTTTGCAGCAATGCTTCGGTTCGTGGAGGAGTACCGCATTGTTCCGGTGGTGGACACCGTCTTCCCGTTCGAGCAGGTACTGCAGGCTTTTGACCGGCTGCGGTCAGAAGAGCATATGGGCAAGGTTGTCGTGCAGATTGCCGAGGCTTAACGCCGCCTGTAGGTCTGCTCGGCAATGTGCTCCAGCAGTTCGGGGTCTTGGAGGTCTTCGGCGGTGAGGGTGCGTGAGCGGATGCGGTTGATGAGGCCAGCGTAGTAGTCAATCTGTCGCTGGCGTTGGCGGATTTCTTCCTCAAGTTCCCGTCGGCGCCGCGCGACCCAAGTAGGGTCGTAGAGAGGCAGGCAGAAGGGCTCGTCGTTGCGGAGGCGCTCCAAGCGACGTTGCTCGGCTGCAAGTCGCTGCTCCAACTGGCGTACGAGACAGCGCAGAGCGTCTATGTCGTCGTCGGGGATAGAGTCCGCTTCGCTTTCGCCACAGAGGAGGGAGTAGAGCTGCTGGAGCTGCTGGACGTTGCGTTCTTGGTAGGCGCGCTGAAGGATGTTCCAGTAGCGGCGAAACTCTTCGGTCTCTCCCCCCACCGCGTCCGGATGGAGGCGCTTGGCCAAGATGCGGTAGAGCTTCGGGAAGTCGTCGGGCTCTGTTGAAGGAGGACTGGGCTGTGGACTTGTAGCCGACTGGAGGTGCTCCCATAGCTGGGCGAACTCCCGCTCGACAATGCGCTCCACGAGAGCAAACGTCTGCTCCGTGATGGCCTCCCCTCTTTGAAGCTTGACGATTAGAAGCTCAGCACGGCGCCGCATTTGGGCGGCTTTCAGCGAGGTGTGCTGCAGTTGCAGTTCCAGGTCACGGAAGAGACGCTCGTAGTCAGCAAGCAGCTTGGGGTAGAGCTCATGTCGGAGGTGGAACCACTCGTGCAAGGTCTGCTGGAGAGCCTGTCGGAGCTCTTGGCAGCGGCGTCGCAAGTGCTCAACTTCCGGGTGAGGGATGGGCTGCATCGGTGGGCTCTTCTTCCGGTTGCCATTCTTCCAAGGCTTCAAGGGCGTAGCGGAGGTGGGGGATGACGATGGACCCGCCTACGATCAGCCCAATGTTGAGCGCTTCATAGACCTGTTGCCGCGTCGCACCACACCGCAGCGCTTGGTCCAGGTGGTAGAGGATGCAGTCGTTGCACCGAAGGACGAGCGAAGCAACCAGCCCCATGAGCTCTTTGACCGTGCGAGGGAGTGCTCCGTCTTCGTAGGCAGTGCCGTCGAGGGCGAGGAAGCGCCGGTAGCCGATGAAACCAGTGTCTAAAACGGCTACGTTCTGCCGGGTACGGCGACGTCGGAATTCCTGCCACAGGGTACTCATTGGCCAACCCACAGTGGTTGCACGAAGCGGCGGCTCGGCGTGGAGAGCTGGAGCCAATAGAGGCCCTGCGCTGCCGAAGGGAGGGCGAGCTTCAGAGAGTGTTCGCCGTGTCGGAGGGCCAGCGACTGCCGGAGGACTGCGCGCCCTAAGCCGTCAATGAGATGTAAGTGGTAGGGGCCGTCTTCGTCCGCTACGATGGAAACGGAGAGTTCTCGCTCTGATTGCCACCGTACGCGCACCTGCAGCGGTCTTGCGATGGTCAGGGATGGTGTCGCTCCAGGGCAATGCCCTGTGACCTCCACCAAGCCGGCGTGTAGTTCTGCATCGAAGGCTCGGGTCCCGCGCCATTCCACCCACAGGGGCTCGACAGGGCCGGTTGGCGGCATCCCCTGCAAGAGTCGCACAGGTAGGCGTGCAAGCGTATCGGCAGCATGGAGCCACAGGTCTGCAGTCACCGTGTCCCATGCTGTGGGGCTGACTCTTCTGCCGGTGAGCTCTACCAACCACGCTGGCAGTCGTAACACGAGTCGGCAGGAGAAGCTATCGCTGCGGAGTGGCGGCAACCACGCATAGTCTTCGTGGAGGACTGCAAGCGTCGCAAGAGAACCTGGAGTGCCAACGACTGGAGCGATCCGAAGCCGGACGGGGTATTTGAGCACCACCTTGATGGTGTCCTCTCGGCTCTGAGCGGTCCCACTTTCCCAGATTCGGATGGCGGAATCCCTCCCTGCAGAAGCCAGCAGCCGACCGTCCGGGGAGTAGTCCACCGAGAGGACTTGTCCACCGTGGAAGAGTGGGCGGCCAAGCTGGGTTCCTGTAGGCGTCCATTGGCGGAGGGTACTGTCTAGCGAGCCGGAGGCAACGCGCCGACCCCAGGGGAGTGAACGCACGGAACGGACGTGGAAAGTGTGTGTGCTACCGCGGGCCAACTCTTGGCCAGTGTGGGGGTTCCAAAAGCGGACTGTCCGATCAACCCCACCCGAGATGAGCAGCCTTTCTTCTGTGCCGAAGCAGAGGGCCCAGATGACTGCATTGGTTCCAGAGTCCCCATGTTGTCGTAGGAGCAGTGGTGGTTGCCATAGTTGCTGCCACGGGCGTACGTAGATGATGCCGTTATCACCGCCGTAAGCCAGCAGCCTTCCGTCAGGGGAGAATGCGACGCTGTACCATGACCGAACCCCAGGCTCGCCCCAGCAGGCGAGGCGTTGCAGCGTCGTGAGGTCCCAGAGGCATACCGTAGAGTCGTCTGCTGCCGTAGCAGCATAGCGCCCTGAAGGATGGACAGCAAGGTCCCGAATGAACTTCCGGTGCCCACCGAGACCGAAGGTAATCCGCTCTCGCGTGGGTCGGTTGTAGAACAGCAGGAGGGAGTCAACGGCAATGAGCACGCGGTTGGAGTCACCAACGAATTCAGCGGCATAGAGGGCCGTGGTGCGGGTGCCAACTACCAAGACATCGGCTGCTTCCAGCGTGGCAACGTTCCACAACTTGACGATCCCCTCTTCAGCGGTAGTCAACAAGTGCGTCCCATCCGGAGAGAAGCGGAGGCGGCGGATAGGAGCCTGGTGCGCTTGACGCCGCTCGCGGATTGGGGTGGGACTGGCTCCATACTCTGCCCGTGCTCGCAGGAGGAGAGCTATGGTATCCAGCGCTGGTACATGCCAGACCACGCTGTCCGCGGGTAGGTCCGCAAAGAGGCGCTGCCATGTGCGGCCTGTGTCGAGCGAGTACCAT
Source organism: Candidatus Kapaibacterium sp. (assembly GCA_025059875.1). NCBI lineage: Bacteria > Pseudomonadati > Bacteroidota > Eximiradiia > Eximiradiales > Kapaibacteriaceae (SeqCode) > Kapaibacterium (SeqCode) > Kapaibacterium sp. (SeqCode). The sequence continues at coordinate 39,811 of JANXCT010000004.1, read as the reverse complement.
ACGCTGATGTTGGCTAGGCCTCGAGTGTTCCATCGCAGCACGAGAGGTCGTCCCATCAGGACCGTATCTCCGGGGCGTGGTGACAGCCACAGTGGTCCATGGGGCACCGCAGAACTGGCGGCACTCAGGGCGAGCCCGAAGACGAGGAGCCACCTACTGCTCTGGCACAGCATTCCTGCGCGTGAGCCGATAGCTGAGGACAAGCTCCAGCGCGGCCAGAAGTAGCGCTATCACCAGGAAGTAACGCCACAACTCCGTCGCGTCTGAGCCCTGGATGCCCGCTGCCACGAGCTCGTCTGCTGACGACAGGTATCGGAAGGAAACCCCCGGGCTCAAGAGGCGTTCAAACCAGGATTGGATCTGCTCTGGGGTGGCGTACTCTAACCGGAGCTCGGCTGTCGGAATGTTGACGGTTACCGTGGTCAGCGGTGTAGCGTCGGTTGTCAGATCGTACACCCCAGGTTCCCGCAAGACTCCAAGCTCAAGGCGAGTTCCCGTGCTGAGCTGGAGTGGTGACAGTAAGCGGCGAGTCCCCGAGGGCTCCTGGAGAGCGACGGTGCCTTGGGCGGCAGGGAGTGTCAGCGTAACACTTTCCCCGGTCTCGCGGAAGAAGGCCGGAACGGCTGTGCTCCCCGCTAACAGGACGGAGCGCACCACGACCATAGGGAAGAGCCCGCTGCGCGGGAAGTCGCCCCATTCTAAGTCTGGAGCAACACCGCAGAAGATGAGATGACCTTCACCAAGGCGTTGCTCAGCGAGGATAGTTCCAGCAGAGCTGCGGAGGAGCGGAACTCCTCCATCGGTGCTGACGAGGCGGTACAACTTCGGGGTTTCCGGGAGCAATTCCCCGCGGGTTTCGCCAGCGAAGACTCCGCTGAAAAATGGGTGGTGCTTGTCGGCCCACACAATCGTTGCGGGCTGCGCTGGGAGGAAGTCACGACGAGCAAGCTTGGTCATCCCTTGTTGCGCAAGCCAAGGGGCCACAGCCTGCATCCAGCCGCCATCGGCGGCGAAGAGTACGACCCCGCCACCACCTCGCATGAAAGCCTCCAGCCGGCTCAGATGGGCTGGCGTCAGGGCTGTGGAGGCGATGACGAGTACTCGGAAGCGGGTTAGATCGCTACTTGCGAGCTCGGCCGCTGACAGCGTCTCTAGCCGAAGTGGCGACGATTGGGCAGGGTAGGCTGAGAGGGCTGCCTCAAGGAAGGTAGAAGCTGCTCCATCGGCCAGCAGCCCGACGCGAATCGGCTCCGGAACCACGAAGCCGACGAAACGGCGTTCCCCAACGGAGACGACGTCACCTTCGGCGACAACGGCAGTATGGACGAAGCCTGGTGCAGTGGGGGTGCCGGTGAGCACCACCGTCTGCGACTGCCCGGGCTGAAGGACAACTCGACGCTGGGCCACGCGCTCCCCGTTCCAGAACAGGGAGACCAGCCCGTTAGCGGGTTGAGCCCCAACATTGGAGACCCGCGCTGTGATAGCTACTGGTTCACCAACAGCTCGGAGCTGGGTCTCTAAGCTTACAGAGTCCACGACGAGCCCCAGCTCAAGTTCCTCCTCGGCGGCGACATTGACAGCGTAGACAGTGATGCCGGCTTCTAGCAACCTCCTTGTGGAGGACTGCTCTGCGAAGAGGTTCCGCTGGAAGTCGCTGAGGATGATGACGAACCGCTGCAGATGGCGTGCTGTGCGGAGCAGCTCCTCGGCTCGCTGGAGCGCAGCCGACAAGTCACCAGCTTCGGGGCGTGGTGAGAGAGAGTTGAGCGCCTCGATGAGAGCTCCCCGAGCATTTCCCCACTCGGCCATTTGCCATTGGACTGGAGGGACAGTCGGTAGGAGGGCAACCTCGTCTTCGTACCCCAGCGAGCGGAGTAGGCGCTCGGCATACTGTTGGAGCCGTCGGAAGCGCTCTCCTTGAGCATCCGTAATCCCCATGCTGGCGGAGTTGTCGACGATGAGCACGATGCTTGCAGGTGCTTGCGTGCTCAGGAGTGGCAGTTTTCCTGGGATGACCGGGCGTGCGAAGGCTAAGACGACGGCTGCAATGAGCGCCATGCGCACGGCCAGTAGGAGGAGCTGTTGCAGCCGAAGGCGGTGGACTGTGCTCCGCTGCAGCTCTTTGAGGAAACGCACAGAGCTGAACTCAAAAGGACGGGGCCGGCGCAGCGTTAGCAGGTGCAGGACTAACGGGATAAGGGCTGCGACCAGCCCAACGAGTACGAGCGGGTTCAAGAAGTGCATCCTGCTCTTGGCGGCTTCGCCTGTGGCGTAGATAGACGAAGCCCTCTGTCGGGGCGTGCACTAGCTTAGAACGGGGTGTCTGCGTCGTACGGCGGTGGTGGCGGTTCGGGGTAGTGGAGCGCCAGGTTCTCGAACCGGGCGAAGTCTCGGAGATAGGCTAGCCGAACCTCGCCAACCGGGCCATTGCGCTGCTTGCCGACGATGATCTCGGCAGTGCCTTCCGTTGGAGTGCCGTCGTCGTACGTCGTGATGCCGTACATCTCTGGACGGTGGATGAAGATGACGACATCAGCATCCTGCTCCAAGGAGCCGGATTCTCGTAGGTCTGCCAGCATTGGGCGTTTGTCTGCCCGTGACTCCACAGCACGGTTGAGCTGCGCCAGCGCTACCACGGGGATATTGAGCTCTTTTGCCATCATCTTCAGCGAGCGGGAAATCAGCGCCACTTCGCGCTCGCGGCTCTCTGCCTTCGGCGGGTGGACTAGCTGGAGGTAGTCTACGATCACCAGCTGCACGTTGTGCTCGGCTCTCAGCCGGCGCGACTTCGCCCGTAACTCCAGGAGCGACAGCATCGGGGTGTCGTCAACAAAGATCGGAGCATCGGCTAAGCGCCCAGTGGCTTGGACGATCTTGGAGAGCTGCTCGGGACTAATGCGGCCGGTGCGGAGCCGGTGGAGGTCTATCTGGGCTTCGGCCGCCAAGAGGCGCAGCGCGAGCTGCTGGGCGGACATCTCCAGTGAAAAGATGGCCACTGGGACCCGATACTCCACGGCTACGTTGCGGGCAATCGAGAGCGCTAGCGCTGTCTTGCCCATCGAAGGACGGCCTGCAATGACGATGAAATCCGACCGCTGCAGGCCTCCAAGGAGTTCGTCCAGCCGGACGTAGCCCGTGGGGATACCCGTGACACCATGCCGCGAACCCCGCTCCATGAGGTGCGAAATCACCTCAAACGTTGTGCGGGCTAGCGAGCGCATGGGGATAGCAGTCTGTTGCAGCCGCTTCTCAGCAATCTCGAAAATGGCGCTCTCTGCCCGATCCAATTCTTCGAGGGCGTCGGTGGAGTCGTCGTAGCAGGCATAGAGGATTTCGGCTGCAGCGCGGATGAGGCTCCGCTTGATGTAGTGCTCCAGCACAATCCGGGCGTAGTACTCTACAGCGCTCACTGAGGGGACCCGTAGGGTGAGCTCCGCGATGTAGGCTGTTCCTCCAACTCGTTCCAGCAGGCCTCGCCGACGCAGTTCTTCCGCTACTGTTAGGGCGTCAACGGTAGCCCCACGTTCGAACAGCGACACCATAGCGGCAAACAAGAGTTGATGGGCCTCTCGATAAAAGCAGTCAGGCTGGAGCAACTCTACACCTTTGGCAAGGGCAGAGCGGTCTAGCAGCATAGCACCCAGCACTGCCATCTCTGCCTCCACAGAATGCGGCGGCACACGTTCGGTGAGCCGCTCTAGCGGGATGACCTCTGCCGTCCGACGATGCCCTGCCTGCAGGAATTTCTCCAACGGGTAATCCGCAGCCCCCTCTGTACCTTGCAGTGGCATGAGAGGTGCTCCGATGGTGTTACGAAACACGAGCGAAAATACTGAGAGGCGATGCCAGAGAGGGCATCAAGCGTGTTGGTGCAGGTGCATAGCTCTGCTTCGCTATAGGATGGCCTGGTTCAGCTGTGGCTGGTTAGCATCAGTTCACGCCGAGGCAAGCGGGGCGGCCTCTCAAGGGTAAACTAGGCAGGATGCTAGCTCCGTGTGCTACCTGTGACGCTTGCTGGGGGTGAGGTGGGAACCTTGTGGTGGGGACGGCAGTATAAGGCGGCTGGAAGTGTGGTCGGTATGTTGAACCATCAGTGGTGGAGTTGTGATGTGGTACGTTGCGATGCTTGCGGCGCTGGTGGTGGCAGCAGCATCAGCGCAGACGATTCAGGTGGGTCTCATGCTGCCTTTTGCCAACAACATGCCCCCGCGACTGAGCGAGTGGATAGAGAACGAGCAGCTCATCCAGGTCGTTGTGCGCAACACGGACCAGCGGCGGGGGTATGACAACTTGGTGATCTCGTTCCAGATCTTCCGCAACGACCGCGTAGTGGCGCGGAGTCGGGATGGGCATCCGGCACAGCCGCGGTTTTCGCTAGGGCCTGGGGAGGGACGGGTGATGAAGTGGCGGGAGGTTGTGCATCTGAAGGCAGTGGAGTATGACGAGGGGTTGTCCAGTCAGGCGCTGGCCACTGGGGAGCTGCCTGAGGGGGAGTACCGACTGTGCATCAGGGCGCTTCAGCTGATCGGCCCTGGGGTAGAGAGCAACACTGACTGCCGCCACTTTGCCGTTCGGTCTCCGGATCCGCCGCGGTTGCTGTCTCCGATTGGTGGGGCGCAGGTCTTCCCGATGCCACTGCTGCAATGGACGCCAAGCAATCCGGTAAGGCCAGGTGTGATCTACCGCGTAACACTGAAAGTACGCTACCGAGGGCAAACGCCAACTCAGGCGATGCAGAGTAACCCGATTCGGCTGCAGGTGGATGTGCAGGCGACGAGCTACCAGATTCCGGTCCATCAGCAGCTTGGGGTAGACGCTACTGACCCGAACTACGCTGGGCATGTCTGGCAAGTGCAAGCCTTGCTGAACGGTCGGCCATACGGACGGAATCAGGGACGGAGCCAGATTGAGTGGTTTACGGTACCAGCGATGGCCGTCGATCCAGTCAAGCCAGGAGGGCCGGTGGTAGTCTGGGAGTTGGATTACGGAGAGCTACTGAGTGGCCGGGTAGCTAAACTCGAGGTGACACTGCCTGAGAATGCTCCAGATACGTTGACGTATGTAGTGAGAGCTCGCATACCCGAGCGGTTGAGCTGGGAGAGGGTCCAGCAGTTGCTTGGGCAGGGTGCATCCGCCGATACCCTCCGAGTGAGTGGTGTTTACCGTGGAGGCTACTTTGTCTACGGTGGCAGGCCACAGGACACGAGTCGGACGGAGGAATGGGAGCGTCGTCAGCCGTACCGTGGAGGCTACTTCGTCTTCGGTGGACGACCACAGGACACGAGCCGGACGGAAGAGTGGGAACGCCGTCGGCCATACCTCAGTGGTTACTTTGTCTATAGCATCCCTCAGGACACAACTCAGCCCATAACGCTGCAGGGGTACTATGCGAAGAACTGGGCCCATGAGGTCCGCAAGGAGATCTCCGCCCGCAGCCGTGATGACAGAGAGAGTGGCCAGGGGCTTCGTCAATCGCCGGTGAGGGGGAGAATAGAGAGAGGCAGAATCAAACTTAACGAGCCTGTAGATATTGTTGGGTTGCGTTCGGCTCCTTCTTTTACACCACCGGTGGTTGTGGAGCCTGAGGGACCCATTGGCTGCTTCCCACAGGGGAATGGCGTCCAACTTGGAGGGGTGCTGATTCCCGATCACATCGCCCTGCCGGAACTGGTGCTGGAGCTTGGTGAAGGGGAAGAGCCGGTTTGCGAGCTTCCCCCAGTTCATGATGAGACCACTGTCACATACGCCTGGATGACGACCGCCAGGCAGACAGGGCCCCGCTCCTGGTGGGCGAGGTTGAAAAAATGGTGGGAGGAACGGAATAAGCCCACCCTCAGTCCCCCCGGGGTAGTTCGCTGATAGTAGAGCCCGTGTGCTAAGACAAGCGGAGGAATCATTCAGCACAGCACCCCACCGATGCCGGTGGGGTGCTGATTTTCAGACGGACTCTGGCGGAAGTAGCTGCTGCAGGTAGTTCCATTGCTCCTCGGAGAGAAGCCCGCGGGAGTGGGCCACCGATGCAGTGGCTAGGAGGAGGCTCCTGTAGACCGCCCGTTCGTTGCCTTGGAGGCACTCCAGGTGGCGTTGGAGCGTAGGCCAATCGGCGCGTATGATGGGGCCGGTCAACGGGAAGGAGCCAATCGCGGAGAAGGTGTTTCGGACGCTTGCCTCCGCAATTGGGCGGAGGAACACAGAGGCTGGGATGCCTGCGGAGGAGGCTATGTCGAAAGCGAAATGCAAGAGCGCTGTGAGCACATTGGAGGCAGCCACAGCGGCAATGTGGTAGCGAGTGCGATGCTCAGCGGGGAAGCATGAAACAACGACAGGGATACCTTCCAGGACACGGATGAGTAGTGTTAACTGTTGGCGCACTCGAGGGTAGGGTGATTCCACTAACCACCCAACACAGCGCAGGAGATAGGGCTGCGGCGGCCAAGGGAAGGTCTGGAAGGGATGGGCGCAGCCCCATTCTACACCTGATGGCGCTCCTTTGAAGACCTCTCCCCCGAAGCTGCCGGCGGTGTGGATGAGAGCGGTCTGCTGTAAACGCTCCGTGCCGAGTGCTTGGATGGATTCCTCCACGACTGCCGTGATAGCCTGGTCGGGAACGGTATACCAAACGAGGTCCACAGGAGGCAAGTCGTCCCAGCCCTCTCTGTATGGTATCCCTTGAGCTTGAGCCCACACAGCATGTTGGGGAGAGCGTCCCTTGAGCCACCGGAGGCATCCGAGTCGGTGGAATGCTAAGGCCAACGTGGTTCCTAGGCGCCCAGGGCCGACGATGCCGCAGGTAGGCAATTCGTTCATCGCCGCTCAATCACGTACCCGTCGCGCAGGTCTTTGATCGTGTAGCCAGCCCGCTGGATTTGCTCTCGGATGGCATCGGACTCGGCGTACCGGCGCTGGAGCCGCAACTGCCATCGCAGCTCTGCCAGCCGGCGGATCTCTTCTGGGATTTCCTCCTGCGGTCGAGGCGCGATATCCCAGACGTCCACGATCAGGTTGAACTCCGAGAGGAAATGCAGGACCTCACGACGACTCTCTGCAGAGAGGGCACTGGGTGGAGTGGCATTGATGAAGCTGAAGAACTCAGCGAAGGCTTTTGGAGTATGGAGGTCGTTGGCCAGGTGGCAGAAGACGCTCTCTCGGACGGCGGCGGTGTTCACCGTCATCCCATCGGCAGCCGCTGGCTCGTCGTGCAAGGCGTAGATGTACTCCTGGACGCGCTCTCGAGCTCGGCGGGCGGCTTCTATGCCGGGGAAGGTGAAGTTGAAGGGGGAGCGGTAGTGTGCTCCTAACATCGCAAAGCGCACGTCCAGCGGATCGATCCCGCGAGAGAGCAGATCGCGGAGGGTGTAGAAGTTGCCTAGCGATTTGCTCATCTTCTGGCCCTCTACCTCCAAGAACTCGTTGTGGACCCAGAAGCGGGTGGGGTCCACACCGTAACCGGCCATGCTTTGAGCAATTTCGTTCTCGTGGTGGGGGAAGCGTAGGTCTATGCCGCCGGTGTGGATATCAAACGGGAGTCCCAAGAGCTCGTGCTCCATGACGGAGCACTCTAAGTGCCATCCGGGGCGCCCAGGGAGGGAATGGCCGTGGAGTCCAAACTCCCAGTATGGCTCTCCCGGCTTGCGGCCTTTCCAGAGCACGAAGTCGCTGACCTCATCGCGCTCGTACTGGTCTACGTCAATGCGCGCACCAGGCTTGATGGCCTCAGGGTCCACAGTGAAGAGGCGCCCGTATTGAGCAACTCGCCGCCAAGCCGAGAGGTCGAAGTAGACGCTCCCGCCGGCGATATATCCGAAGCCATGCTCTACGATGCGGCGCACTAGGTCCTGCATGGGAGCGATGTAATCGGTGGCTCTCGGCATGGCGAAGAGGTCGCTGCGTCGGATACGAAGCCGCTCGATGTCCTCCAGGAAGGCCTGTTCGTAGAAGCTCGTGTATCGGCGTAGGTTCTCGTGGGGGTCGTCTGTCTGCTCTCCCATCTCCGGGAGCCAAGAGGGACTGCCCGGGGTGCTCCCGCGGATGGTCTTGTCGTCGATGTCGGTGATGTTCATCACCCACCGGACTTCGTAGCCTCCGACGACACGCAGCACCCGCTGGAGGAGGTCGGCGCAGAGGAAAGCCCGCATGTTCCCAATGTGGGCGTAGTCGTAGACTGTAGGACCACACGTGTACATTCGCACTACGCCCGGTTGGAGTGGCTCAAAGGGCTCGAGCTGGCGGGAGAGGGTGTTGAAGAGCTCAATCTTAAGCATCGGAGGTGCGGAATCTGTCGAGGTCAATTCCGTAGCGCTTGAGTTTCCGGTGCAGGTGCTCTCGTGAGCAGCGTAATTCCCGTGCTGCCCTTGTGACATTTCCTCGATGTTTCCTCAGGGCCTTCTCTATTTCCTCCTTCTCAGCCTGTTCTCTTGCTTGCTGGACTGGTGTGATTGTCGTGCTACCGTCAGGCTTCCAATTCTGTCGTTGGGTCTGTTTGGTCTCTTCTATTGCCTTCCGAACGATGCGAGGGGTGATGCTGTGAGTACCCTCTTCGTGTGCGATGAGCAGGCATCTCTGGACCACGTTCTTGAGTTCCCGAATGTTTCCCGGCCAGTCGTAGGATTGGAGCGCTTCTACGGAAGCACTGGAGAATTCGAAGGTTGTCACGGGGGGACAATCCCAGATCTCTTTCGGTAACTCGTCGGCAAAGTGACGGGCCAAGACTGGAATATCCTCTAGGCGCTCTCGCAGGGGAGGAAGGTAGATGCTCTCTTGCTGTAGCCGCTCGAAGAGGTCACGTCGGAAGAGCCCTGCATCCACAAGGCGAGGGAGGTCACGGTTGGTAGCAGCGATGAAGCGAATGTTTACCTCTTCCGGCTTCGTGGAGCCAACGCGATAGAAGCGCCTCTCCTCGATCGGTTTGAGGAGGTCCGACTGTTGCTCAAGCGAAAGTTCTCCGATTTCATCCAGGAAGAGTGTACCGCCGTCAGCCTTGTGGAAGAAGCCATCCGTAGGTTTGGGGGAAGCCCCAGTAAATGCTCCCGGCACAGTTCCGAAGAGTCTTGAAGGGAAAAGCTCTTGAGAGCGGGCTACGTTGGGGACATCTACGACGACGAATGGCTTATCTCTGCGCGGGCTTTCATTGTGGATAGCCTTTGCTAGGAGAGTCTTGCCCGTTCCTGTCTCTCCTAAGAGGAGAACCGATAGCCGTGTCGGGGCGACACGCTGGACTTTTTGGGCAATCTCTGCCATTTTCTGGCTCTGAGTCAGGACGCCAAGGGAACGGAGGTATTCCAGCGGTTTTTGGAGGACTTGCTGACGCTGGTGCGCGAAGCTGGTAAGGCGCTCAGGCAGAGTCTCTAGTTGGTTCTTGGGGACATACGTCTCCGCCCCTTGCTTAATGGCCCTCTCCACGAGCACTGCCTGCTCGTAGCTTGAAAGCATTATGACCGGTGCGTTTCGGAGCTGCAGGACCCTAGGCAGTAGCTGCAGACCCTTGGGCTCCCCGTCAAACATGACGTCCAAAAGAACCGCAAGGACGTCCTCGGAAGATTGCTGTAGAAAGCGTAGGCCTTCCTCTGGGTCGGTGTAGCCACGGAAGGAGTAGCCGTGCTGCTTGAGCAGGCGCTCTGCTTCGGAGAGCCATTCGTGCTCATCGTCAATCATCACGATCGTGTAGCGCTTCTCTAGCATGGATGTGTGGTGACCGTGTGGTGATCATAGTGCTCAGTAGGCAAATTTATTATGGCCTGCGGAGAGCTCGGCGGGCGGCCTCCAGAGAGTCGTAGAGGACCCACAAGGATTCGTTGCCATGCGTACGGTAGCGGGGGTTCCAGACAGCGCGCATGAAAGCAGTAGGGGCTCGGTACTCAACGAAGTGCTGGGAATCAGCCGGTACATAGAAGGCTGGGACCGCTTGGAAAGCTCGGTGGGTTTGGAGCAAGAGTCGGCAGTAGAGGGAGCCATCGATGCGTCCGAGACGGCGTCGCCAGAGGAGGGAGTCTTCTGTAGCCTCATATTGGAATAGCTCGGCATGGGCTGTCAGTTCATAGCCGCGGATGGTCTTGCCTAAACTGTCCTGCACGCCCCATCGGAGGCGGACCTCCTGCAGGGCTGGAGTAACGCAGGGTGGGAGACTGCGACAGGCTGCCCAACAGACGAGGAGTCCCAGCGCCCACCACTTCATGCTGTCCGCATCTGCTCAGCAACGGCGGGGAGCCGCTCTGCGAGGAATGAGCGGATTCGGTGGATACACTCTGCCTTCCCCAGCACTTCCATCGTCTCGAAGATGCCAGCGCCAACGGATTTCCCCGTTAGAATGAGTCGAAGAGGATGCACGATGGCTCGTAGTGGCTGCCCACGCTCTTCCACGAACTGTCGGATTTGCTGCTGAAGCTGCTCCATAGTGAAGGGCTCCAGCTCCTCCAAAAGCGCCAGGAGTTCCTCCAGCCAGCCAGGGAGCTCCTCGCGCCAGTACTTGCGGAAGTATGCCCAGTCGTACTGCTGGGGCGGAACGAACATGTAGTCCCCGAACGTTGCAATCTCAGGTAGCCGGTCGACACGTTCGCGGAGGAGAGCAACGACACGGACAACATACTCCAGCGGGAACTCTGGGTAGTTGAACGAACGCAGGATTGGCTGCAGCTCCAGAGCTAATCGCTCCACAGGGAGCATCCTCAAGTACTGGGCATTCATCCAATCCAGCTTCTTACGGTCCACGATTGCAGGGGCACGATTGACCTTGCTCAGCTCAAAGCTGGCGATGAGCTCTTCCAAGGTGAAGATCTCCCGGTCTGCCGTAGGGTTCCAGCCCAAGAGGGCAACGAAGTTGAGCAGGGCTTCTGGGAAGTAGCCCTGTTGACGGAAATCCTCTACTGCTACGTCGCCATGGCGCTTGCTGAGCTTGCTACGGTCGGGATTTAAGAGCAGCGGCAGGTGGGCAAACTGTGGCGGTTCCCATCCAAAGGCCCTGTAGAGGAGGATGTGCTTCGGTGTTGAAGGGATCCACTCCTCGCCGCGGATGACGTGGGTGATTCGCATGAAGTGGTCGTCGACCACGTTGGCCAGGTGGTAAGTGGGGAAGCCGTCGGATTTGAGTAGGACCTGGTCGTCGATGTCACGGCTGTGGACAACAATGTCTCCGCGGATAATGTCGTGGAAGCGAATCTCCTCATCCAGCGGCACCAGAAGCCGGATGACTACAGGAGCTCCGTCTGCCAGGAGGCGCTGGACTTCATCTGGTGGGAGTGTGAAGGCGTTGCGCATCGAGAAGCGGTCGTACTTCGGAGCGACCCCAGCGCGGCGCTGCCGTTCGCGCATGCGCTCGAGCTCTTCCGGGGTGTCGAAGGCGTAGTATGCAGCGCCGCGCTCAATGAGGACCTGGACTTGTCGTCGGTAGAGCTCCAACCGCTGGGACTGCACGTACGGTCCATAGGGCCCGCCAACGTGGGGGCCTTCGTCGAACTCCAGCCCCACCCACCGCAGCATTTCGATGATGTTCTCTACGGCGCCAGGGACGGTGCGCTCTTGGTCGGTGTCTTCAATTCGTAGGATGAAAGAACCGCCGTGGTGGCGGGCAAAGAGGAAGTTGTACAATGCCGTGCGCAGTCCGCCGATGTGGAGAAAGCCTGTCGGTGAAGGAGCAAAGCGGACCCGGACGCTCATGGACTAGTGGTGAGCGTGAGACCTTCCTGGTGGGGGACGGGATCGGTGTGGAGCTGGAGGCTGGCTTCGGCGAACGTGCGCTCGGTTTCGTGCACGCGCACGCTGAGTCGGTGCAGATTCGGATAGCTTCGGAGTTCAGGAGCAAGCTGCTCCAGAAGCCACTGGGCTATATTCTCCGCCGTTGTCAGGAAAGGAACGAAGACAACCTTAAGCTCGGGGTGCTGCTGGAAGAAGCGCACCATCGGCTCATCGTCCTCGGAGCAGAGGAAGGCGTGGTCGAGGCGTTGGAGGATTGGCTCTACCAGACGAGCCAGCTCCAGATAGTCCAGCACCATTCCGCGGGCGTCGGGTTCCCCTTCCAGGGTAACAACAGCACGGTAGGAGTGCCCATGCACATTCTGGCAGCCGCAGGTGTGGAAGGGGAGCCGGTGGGCCATCTCCCAGCGAAACTCTTTCGCGATCCGGATGCTCATCCTCGTTCCTTCGGGCGCTCGTACCGAGCTTGGATGACTGAGCGCATACCGCCGCGGGTGTTCCACTCGGTGATGACCTCCATCTCCAGCGGATCGCAAGCTGCCACCAAGTCGTCCAGGATGCGGTTGGTGACGTCCTCGTAGTAGATGCCCTGGTTGCGGTACTGCAGGAAGTAGTACTTCAGCGACTTCAGCTCCAAACAGAGCTGGTCCGGGACATAGCGCACCGTGACGGTCCCAAAGTCGGGCAATCCAGTCCGAGGACAGACAGAGGTGAACTCCGGATTGATGTGCGTGATGACATATCGCCGTCCCGGTTTCGGGTTAGGAAAGGTCTCGATTGATACCGCCATTGGCCACGTTCTGTTGTTGCGCGCAAGGACTGCACAAAATTATTCGAGCTACCCCATCACGCGGGGGTACAAAGGAGCACAGGCCTCAGGGAGATTTACCAACAACTATCGGTTGGCACCGGCACAGTGCGGCAACGCTACTCCGGGCTTTCTCGGCAGCTTCGCGCGTGGGGTAGTCTCCAACAGTGACAACGTAGTGCAATTGTCCTTGGCGAGGTCTCTCCGTAATCGTCGCTCGGAGGCGGAGGCGGCGCAAGCGGGCAACTTCTTGTTCGGCCAATTCCTGCGTGCGGAAAACCGCGACTTGGAGGGTGTACCGCGTCGGCTGTGGGGTCGGTGTAAAGGGAATGCCAGAGGTAGGGGGAGGTCCTACGGTTGCTCGCAGCGTCTCCCAGGCATACGGGAGGAAGTCTGATGTGGGATACTCTTTTCGCAGCCGCTCGAAGAGCTGCCATGCCTGCGCGGTGTCGCGGCGGAGCGCATGGTACTGGACCAGGCGACAGAGAGCATCATCGCTCCATTCGCTCGTTGGAAACTCGCGGACGATGCGCTCATAGAGGGTAACGGCCTGATGAGCGTCGGAGAGCGTTGCAGCATGGAGGAAGAGAATGGCGGGATTGTTGGGATACCGGGCGAGCCATTCGGGCAGCTCTCGACGGACGGAGTCCAGCTTCCCATAGGCAATCCGGAGCAAGGCCTGGCGGGCATATTCTGTCGGAGATTGCTGTGCTCCAGCAGCCCAGACCAGGCAACAGGCAATTCCAAGGCAGCGATAGAACATGGGGGTAGCTACGTCTATAGGAGCCGGAACGTCCGCGAAAATACGCCACGACGAACCTCAAGGGTGGAGGGGAGACAGGCCAACAGAGAACGGATGCCTCTGCGACTCTTGGTGGCTGCAGGAGGGACGGGCGGACACTTCTTTCCCGCAGTGGCGGTCGTCCAGGCGGCCGAGCGAATCGGACCGGTAGAGGTCTACTTCGCTGGCCGGCAGGACCGGATTGAAGGCCGGTTTGCGCCGATGTTGAGCTGGAAATTTGTCGCACTCCCTGTTGCCCCGTTCAGCAAGGATCATGCGCTTCGCTTTGTGGCGGGGATGACCAAGAGCCTACGGTTGCTGGCCCAGCTCGTACGACAGCTACGCCCTGATGTTGTACTGGCGACAGGGGCCTACATTGGGCTGCCTGCTGGTGTCGTTGCAGGGCTGCGTCGCATTCCCTTGGTTCTGGTGGAGGTGAACGTCCTGCCGGGGAGGGCAATTCGACTGCTAGCGCGTGGAGCGCGGGTTATCGTGACGGCTTATGAGGAGACGGCGCAGTGGCTGCCAAAGTCGGTGCATTCACGGATTCGGCTCTATGGGGTGCCAGTTCGACAGGAGTTCAGGAATCCTCCGTCAGCGGAGGAAGCGCGCCGCCGTCTGGGGCTGGAGCCAGAACGGCCAGTCATAGCAGTACTCGGGGGGAGTCTGGGGGCAGCCCGTCTCAATGCTGTTGCGCAGCGACTGCTACCGGCCGTCGAGAGCGGACAGTTCCAGCTAATATGGCAGTACGGGGAACGGTGGACAGTTCCGGGGGAGTTGCCGGCCGGTGTCGTTGCGCGGCCGTTTTTCTCGGAGCCTGCTGTGGTGATGGCCGCTGCTGATTGTATCGTTGCGCGTGCAGGAGGAATGACAGTTGCTGAGCTCTGTAGCATTGGCCGTGCGGCCGTGCTGGTGCCCTATCCGGGGGCAGCAGAGCAACACCAGGAGGCGAATGCCCGCTGGATGGAACGGAATGGTGCAGCCATGTGTGTGGCGGATATGCGAGCGGAGCAAGAAGTCCCTGCAATTGTTCAGCAGCTCCTCAGCAACGCTGCCGCACGCCAGCAGATGGCAGCAAGGGCACGTCGGTTGGCGCGGCCCGATGCTGCCGAGCGAATAGCCGCAGTGCTGTGGGAGCTCCACAGCAGCCATGGGAAGGCTTTGGGGGCGAAGCCACAGTGAAGTACAGCCAGATGCCTTCCGCGTTGGGCAGACGAGGTTCGGACAGCCGGGACTAATTTTGTGCCTGTGTCAGCAAGACTTTGGTGGAGTTAGCAGCTGGCCTAGGCGGCATCCACGGTTGTATGATGCTGCTGTGCTGGGTTCTCCATGAGCTCGCAGTCGGCTGAGAGGGTTTACCGCTACCGCCTGGATATCTACTGGCGGGCGCTGGCATTGTACCTCTTGGCGCTACTCGGCTATGGCTTCGTCCGAGGTGGGATAGCAAACGGGCACTTTACAGTAGCCCTTTTCGACCCCGTCGTCCTGCTGCTGTTGCTCTTCGTGGTATGGACTGGGGTGGTGCTCGTATGGGCGTGGTATCGGAGGCCCTGGATTGGGGTGGGAGAGGACTACATCCGCTTGAGCACCCGTTTCCGGGAGCAGGTCGTGCGGTTAGGAGAGGTAGAGCGAATCGTTCTGCCGCGGCGGCAGCGCGGCTGGGGACGATTGGTGCGGATCTGGCTGCGTCAGCCCCGGAAAGTGATCCTGCTGCGTCCTGCTGCTTACGAGCGCTCGCAGGAGTTGCTGCAAGAGTTCGTTCGGCTGGGCCGTATGCTGCGGGGTACGGTATGAAGTTGCTCGGGTTTGTGGGCGCTACCTTCGTAGCAGCGGCACAGCTCCTCCCCCCAACCAACGTAGAGCAGTTGCAGAAGCTGGCTGATTCCTGCGCCCAGGCTGTCTGTCAGTACTTGCCTGGGGGGAAGTATGTTGCCTTCGAAGTGGAGCCCCACCCTGCTCAGTGGCTGTTGGAGCACGCCTTTGCAGCCGGTCTTGCACGCTGTGGTGTAGTGATCCTGGAGGCTGCTGATACAGTGACTCGTCTCAAGGTGGTGATCACGGACATTGGGGTTATCTACGAGCGGCTCTCCGAGGGACATGTCCGGAGGACGGTGCGTTTGGGGGTCGTGCCGACACTCCGCTTATCCAATCGGCAGCTTGTTGCACTCCCTACGTGGCGGGCCGTGCACGCGGACACGCTCTCTATTGCCGTCGTCGCAGCTGTTGAGCAGCCTGCCTATCCCTTCGCTACTGCCCGTGTACCCGAGCACCGTTCGTTCTGGCGCGACCTTTTGGAGCCAGCCCTTGCCCTTGCGGCTGGTGGGGTCATCTTAGTGCTACTGTTTTCGCTGCGGACGCGGTAGGATACTGTGTCCTCCCTGTGTGTTGCCGTTGGTGTGGGCCGAGGGAGCCTGCCAATAGCGACGTAGGCGGCGGTAGTAGGGCAGCACCTAATGATGCTGGCATACAGTGCCCGGGGGCTTCCTACGGATTTGTGGCACGCGCCCTGCGAGCCTGGTGGGTAGACTGTGTACCTACCTGCGCGGAGCTACCCCCACGATTTGCTGCTATGAGGTTGGCTCAGCGGAGGCTTCGGCGCTGAGAAGGACCTCGCGTTGCTCCTCACCGGAGCGATAGAGTGCTTCCAGGACCCGCATTCGGTGGACGGCTTCTTGGGCTGTAGAGAGTGGTGGAACATGCCCGCGGAGCATGTTGAGGAAGTACTGCCACTCAGCAGCGTACGACTGGGTATACTGCTGAGCCGAGGGTAGACAGGCCTGCCCTTCGGCATGGATGGTCAGGAACTCCCCGCCCTCGGTCTGCCGGACGACACGGAATGGATTGATGTAGCCGCTACCCCTTGTGCCGAACAGGTTACAGTAGTACAGGTTCTCTGGCCGCATCAAGGACCAAGAGCACTCTATGGTGGCGATACTGCCACTCGCGAAGTAGAGGGTCGCCACTGCGAGGTCCTCGACTACACGCGTCTGCTGGCGGAAGAGGGCTGCGTGGACAGAACGTACGGGGGCGAAGTCATACATCCACAGCACTAGGTCTATCAGCACGATGCCCAGGTCTATGAGCACGCCTCCGCCGGAGATGTCCGTGCGGGTGAGCCAGCGCCGCTCCTTCTGCCGAGGCTGGAGCCATCCGGCTTTGATGTAGTAAATCCTGCCTAGCTCGCCGCGCCCGACGTAGGACCGCAGCAACATCACATCTGGGCGGAAGCGATGGTTCATCCCTACCATGAGTTGGCCTCGGCTGCGGGCTGCTATCTGGGATACCATTTGCGCTTCAGCAAGTGTGCGGGCAAGGGGCTTTTCAACGAAGGCGTGCTTACCGTGTTCTAGGGCTGCACAAGCGATCTCAGGGTGTGCATCAGTGGTCGTGCAGATGTCCACGATGTCAACTCCGTCCAACTGCCAGAGTTCGTCTAAACGACTGGCAACGTAAGGGATGCCGAAGCGCTCAGCGACAAACCGTGCTTTCGAGAGAACCCGGTCGTAGACGGCTACAACTCGAACTCCCGGAAGGCGAGTCAAGAGAGGGAGATGCACGGTTTGGGCGATGTGTCCTACTCCGACGACGGCGACGCCAAAGCCTTCCATCAGGCTACAATGACGTGTGCTGGGAGGACGCTGCAAAACTCCGCAACTTTGCTCAAATGGTCCTAAGCCCAGGCCGGCCAGGCCCGGCTCCGTAATTTTGTGCTATGTTGGCTTCTCATGCAGGTGTAGGTGATGCGGAAACCTGTGCTGATCGTCTCTGTTGGAGCAGCAATCACCGTCGCGGCGGCGCAGCAGCCGGCTCTGCGGCAGTGGACCTCTCTCGGACTCTGGGGGGCTGTAGGGGCGAACTTCCATGCGCCAGACCTTCAGGTGGGCGGTGGGGTCTACAATCGGAGTGCAACAGGGGTAGGATGGGGAATTGGAGGCTCGGTGACCTTCCCTCTGAGTTCTGCAGTGGGGTTGGGAGTGCGCGTCGGCTATGAGGCATTGGGTGCGGAGCTGAAGTCCACAACCGACACTGCGCTGGGGACTCGAATCGGCGCTGTAGAGCTCTTTCCGCACGCCTTGATCTGGTTAGGGCGATTCTACATCCCTGCAGGGGTTGAGCTCGGAATTGGTGCAGGGGCTTCTTACCAGCGACAAGGGCAGACGACGTGGCAAGATATCCCCGACCAAGCCCTTCGGTTTGCTCTCGGGGCCGGGATTGGGTGGGCGCTACCCTTGAGCCGTTCGGTGACATTGGCCCCAGAAGTTGGGCTTCGGGTACCGTTGACGGATGTCTCCAGTGCAGATGCATGGAGTCCATGGAAAGTGACGCAGCTACGGCTCACCGTCGGTCTCCATTTTGGGATTGCCCCTACAGAGCCGAGATCTCCAACCCCTGAGCCTTTGGCTCCAACAGTCGCCCTTACGTCGCAGGTTCGACGCCTGACGATCGAAGAGGTGCGGCTGACGGAATACTTCCCACTGTTGCCGTACATCTTCTTCCCTCAGGGCCAGGCATCGCTAGCCAACGCGGGATATCGGTTGACGGCATCTAAGGCAGAGTTTTCCGTAGCCCAACTGCCGATGGACGCGCTTGAGGTTAACCGCTCCATACTGGACGTCCTCGGCAAGCGGCTCACGGAGTATCCAACGGCACGTTTGACACTCACGGGGACAACTGATGGGCGCCAGGAGGCTTGGGACGCTGAGCTGCCCCGTAACCGTGCCGAGGCCATCAGGCAGTACTTGGTAACGACGTGGGGAATTGCTCCTGATCGAATTGCTGTTCAAGGACGGCGATACCCGCAGAAGCCTTCGGCTACTCGCTCTACTGTTCCTGAGGACCGTCGAGATGCCGACGCGGAGAACCGTCGGGTTGAGGTCAGCTCGAATGTGCCAGAGGTGCTAGCGCCTGTTGCGCTAACGGCGGAAAATCAGCGCTACGTCCGTCCTGAAGTTGTGTCCTGGGACCTTCAGCTCTCTGCGGCTACCCCCATTGCGTCGTGGGAGCTGGTGCTCAGCCAGGCGGGACAGACAATCGACAGTATCCGTGGTCAAGGGCAGCCGAGCTCTCCGCTCGTGTGGCACGTTCCGGCTGCAAAGCTTCGGGCCGGAGAGCTACCGCTGGAGTACGTCTTTCGTGTTACTGACGCTCGAGGGAGGACAGCCGAGACAGTAGGCTCCATCCCGGTGGACTACGTCTCCACCCTTCGGAAGCGAGCAGAGCGACTCCCTGATCGCACAGTGGTACGCTTTAGCTTGGTCCTGTTCGACTTCGACAGCGATGCCCTGACGCCCGAGAACCAGCAGGTGCTAGAACAGTTGGTGCTGCCCTCTATCCAAGCCACTTCCCGGGTGCGAATTGTGGGGTATACAGACCGCATTGGAGAGGAGCAGTACAACCAGGAACTATCCCTCCGCCGGGCCCAGCGTGTACGCGATTTCCTGTCTGCACGTGTACCAGGAGCGCAGTATGAGGTTGCGGGCTACGGGGAGAGTCTGCTCCTCTTCGACAACAACGACCCAATTGGACGCCAGCTCTGCCGGACCGTCCAGATCACGGTTGAGACCCCCGGCGGCACAACTCCATGACCGACTGGACTGGATACCGTTACCTTCCCCTCATCAACTCGCCGGAGGACCTTCGGAAGCTACCCGAGAGCGCCCTTCGAGATGTCTGCGCGGAAGTGCGCCGCTACTTGATTGACGTCATCACGCAAGTTGGGGGGCATTTCGGGGCCGGACTGGGGGTGGTGGAGCTAACAGTCGCGCTCCACTACGTCTTCAACACCCCGAAGGATAAGCTCGTCTGGGACACAGGCCACCAGGGGTACCCTCACAAGATCCTCACAGGGCGCCGTGACGAGTTGTGGACGATTCGGCAACGCGGCGGGATTTCGGGATTCCTCAAGCGCAGTGAAAGTCCCTACGACGTCTTCGGAGCGGGGCATGCCAGCACTAGCATCTCCGCCGCGCTTGGCATTGCCACTGCTCGCGACATGATGGGTCGCGACTTCAAGGTCGTCGCCATCATCGGCGATGGTGCGATGACGGGAGGCCTGGCCTACGAGGCAATGAACAACTGCGGACTCCAGCAGCGCGACCTCATCGTCATCCTCAACGACAACCGCATGTCCATAGCCCCCAACATGTGGGCGCTTTCCAACTACTTCACCCAAATCTTCGCCTCGCCGCTCGGTCTGAAAGCCCGCAAGGCAGCGCGAGAACTTACGGAGCGGATGGATGAGGTTGGAGACCGCCTCCGCCGGTTGCTGTCCCGGGTGGAGAGCGGGGTAAAGGCCATCATTACGCCAGGCATGCTCTTTGAGGCGCTGGGCTTCAAGTACTTTGGGCCAGTCAATGGCCACAACGTTCACCTCTTGGTTCGCTTGCTCCGCTCCCTGCGAGAGATGCGCGGCCCGGTCCTCCTGCACGTCATCACCCAAAAAGGCAAAGGGTATGCACCAGCAGAGCAGGACAGGCAGAACTTGCACGCTATCGGCAAGATAGACAAGATCACCGGCAAGCCTTTCTCTGCTCCATCGGACAAGCCCAAGCCACCGCTCTACCAGACCGTGTTTGGGCAGGCAATGGTAGAGCTCTGTGAGCGGGATCGGCGCATTGTCGGGATCACTGCTGCAATGCCTGATGGGACGGGGCTCAGCATCCTCCAGGAGCGTTTCCCAGACCGCGTGTTCGATGTTGGGATCGCTGAGGCCCATGCCGTCACGTTTGCGGCAGGGTTGGCAACAGAAGGAATGCTCCCTGTGTGCGCGATCTACTCCACCTTTCTGCAACGGGCCTTCGACCAGATTGTCCACGACGTCGCCATTCAGCGCCTCCACGTCGTCTTTGCATTAGACCGCGCTGGCGTAGTTGGGCAGGACGGCCCTACACACCACGGGATGCTGGACTTGGCGTACTTGCGGATCATCCCGGGCATGGTCGTCATGGCCCCGAAGGACGAGCAGGAGCTCCGCAATATGCTCTACTCCGCGCTCTACTGCTATACGGACGGGCCAGTAGCGCTGCGTTATCCTCGCGGGCACGGAGTGGGGGTACCACTCGGGCCAATGGTCCCTCTTCCGCTGGGGAAGGCGGAGGTCCTACGGCAGGGGGAGGATGTGGCAATCGTAGCTATCGGTAAGCCTGTCATGGAGGCACTTCGAGCAGCAGAGCTCCTAAAGGAGCAGGGGATCCAAGCGGAAGTAGTCAATGCTCGTTTTGCTAAGCCCTTGGACACAGACTTGCTAGACGAGCTCTGTGAGCGGCACTCGCTCCTCGTTACCGTCGAGGATGGGCAAGTCCTGGGTGGGTTTGGTTCCGCCGTCCTGGAGTATGTCGGGCAGCGGTACAACCGCCGTGTGGATGTGATGCTCCACGGGATTCCGGACTGCTTCGTGGAGCATGCAACCCCAGAGGAGCAGTACCGAGAGCTCCGTTTGGATGCACAGGGGATTGCCCAGGTCGTCTGTGAAGCCTTGAAGCGTCACAGTCCGAAACGGCGGTGGACACGCCGCTTCTTTGCCTTCCAGCGCTAAGGAATGGCAACACCGCAACTGGAACGAGAGGAACTGTCGAACCAGCCAGTGCCGAATCGCACGGCAGCGGCTGTGACCCTGTCGCCAGGAGCGACGTTCTTCGCTTTAGTGCTTCGCCACTGGAAGGTGCTGCTGGCGAGCGTTGGGCTCACCACGGGAGTTGCCGTTGGTGTGAGCTTCTTGGTGCCGAATTGGTATGAAGCAACGGCCAGCGCCGTTCCCTCCTCCCGGAACATCATGGGATTGGAAGGGATGCTGGGAGCTGCTGCGGGTGTGTTGCGGGATATTGGCGCACTACGCCTCGGGACATTGGGGCAGCAGGGCTATAACTTCCTGGCCATCCTGGAGAGTCGTCGCTTGAAGGATTCGCTTATCCACCGTTTCCGACTCTGGGAGCTTTACGGGCTGCCAGATACGGCGATCCATCGGCTGTACCGGAAGCTGGAGAGGGACCTGGAGGTGACCTACGAGCTCAACGGCAACTATACCGTTACGGCGCGTCACACAGACCCAAAGACAGCGGCAGCGATGGCCAATGCCGCCTTTGAGATTGCCAACGCCATAGCAGCCGATGTTGGGCAGCAAGAGAGTGGCCAGCTTCGGCAATACTTGGAGCAGCGCCTTGCTCGCTTGGATAGCGCAGCCACCCTTATTGCCGATTCGCTCCGCTTGTTTTCGCGACAGACACTTGTCTTCTCTCCACTTGACCAGGCGCAAGCAGCGGCGAAGGCCCTGGCGGAACTCAAAGCACAGGCGATGTACCAGACGATTCTCCTGGAGGGGCTGCGGTATGCCTACGGACCGGGCGATCCCGCTGTGCTGGCCCAAGAACAACTCGTCAGAGAAGTGCAGCAGCAGCTCCGTCAGGCAGAGCTACGGCCAGGGCTCATCGGGGACTTCCCTTTACGCAACGCTGCTACGGTTGGTCTGCGGTTCCTGCGGCTCTACGCTGAGCTGGAAGCATACCAACGTGTTCGCAGCCTACTCTTGCCAACCTTGGAGCAGGTGCGCATAGACGAGCAGCGCTCACGGCCGGTACTCTACGTAGTGGATCCGGCCGTTCCGCCGCAGTTGAAGGCGTATCCCAAGCGAGCCCTCATCGCGGTTGGAGCAGCTGTGGGCTCGCTTGTGCTGTCGTTATTGGCCCTCCTCCTGTGGCAACGGTGGCAGGAGTGGCGTCGGCAGGCTTCCTATGCAGGGGACGGGGCGTCGGGAACGGCCGATAGGAGATGAACTCCCGCTGGGGTTCGTTGTAGCACTCCTCTCAGTGCCAGCGGGGTTAGCTGGACTTGCTGTAGCGCTTCGTGAAGAGTTAGTGGCTGCCTTCGCAGTAGCAGGGCTTGGACTGACGGTGCTGCTCTTCCATAGACCGCTCCTGTGGCTCTTTGTGGTTGCTCTCTCCCTGGCACCGTTGACCCTGTTGCAGGGTCCAACAGTCCAGCCGGAGGAAGTAGTGCTGGTGCTCTGGCTGCTTGCTGGGGTGGTCGGGTGGATTGGCTGGCACGTCCTCATCCAGCGTCGGCAGCTCGTGGAGCACTGGGGCGACAAGCTGCTGCTGCTCTTCTTGGGGCTCTCCACCTTGAATTTGCCGATTGCGCTCCTCAACGATGTGCCGATAGAGGAGTGGCTGCGGCGGTGGCTGCCGATGTGGCTCCTGCTCTACTACTTCCCTGTGCGTTACTACATTCGGACGCCGCGCCAGTTGCTGGTTCTGCTGGCAGCCCTGTTAATTGCTGGCCTAGTCGTTGCCCTCTTCTCGCTCCAGCGGTACCGCGCAGGGGCTATGCTGGCAGAGTACGCATACCAGCTCCGCGGGAAGTACGCTCGGACACAAGCCGAGCACTTCCTGGCTTTCGCCATCCTCGGGTGCATCGTTGGAGCAGCCTTCCTGCGGTCCCTCCTCTGGCGCGTCTTGCTCCTGGTGTGTGCCATCGTCATGGGGGCTGCAGTCGTGGTGACGTTCTCCCGGACGGCCTGGATGTCAGTAGCGATTGGCCTTCTGGCTGCATGGTTGTGGTTGTCGTGGCGTCAGCGGCTGCGGGCAGTGATCGCTGGGGGTGCGCTCATAGGGATCAGCATAGCGGTGGTTGCAGTAGCATTCCCCGCACTCTCTTCGGTACTTCTGCGCCTAGCTGAACAACGCTTCCTCTCGATCGGTCAGGGGCAGCGCGATTTGGCTATACGTGGCAGACTAGAGCAGCTCGGCAGAGCTCTGGAGGAGGTAGTCCGTTTCCCGCTGGGTGGGCAAGGCATCGGCAAGGCCTTCCCGTACTACGAGCCGGCAGTCTTCCGCCACATCCACTACGAGTACATCCACAACGGTTACGTAGCGACGGCCTACCGGTACGGCGTGCCAATGGCACTGCTGCTGATTGCAGCGTTGGTAGGACATCTGTGGTATGGCATTCGGCAACTCCGGAGGTTGGCTCCGGATTCGGTTGCCCGCATGGTCACTTTGCTTGGGGTTGCTGGAATGCTGAGCGCGATGCTCTCGCTTATGATGATGGAGAATCCGCTGGACATGCGTGCAACGACGATGGTCCTCCTGTGGACGCTGGCGTTGTTGAACCTTCGGCAGCCTCTTGCGGATGCAACCTGAGCGTTCAAGCCTCGTACGGCTGAACGTTGTTCGTGGCCTGTTGTTGGCGGTGGCGGGAATCTTCGTGCTGCGACTGGCGCAGCTACAGCTCTTCCGCGGCCAGGAGTACCGTGAACGGGCAGAAGCACAGGCTATTAGGAAGGTCATTGTCCATCCTCCGCGGGGTATCATCTACGACCGTTCGGGAGTACCTCTGGTGGAGAACGTGCCAGCCTTCTCCGTAGTAGTCATCCCAGGGGAGTTCCCACTGGAGCGAACC
Organism: Candidatus Kapaibacterium sp.; assembly: GCA_025059875.1. NCBI lineage: Bacteria > Pseudomonadati > Bacteroidota > Eximiradiia > Eximiradiales > Kapaibacteriaceae (SeqCode) > Kapaibacterium (SeqCode) > Kapaibacterium sp. (SeqCode). The sequence continues at coordinate 16,145 of JANXCT010000004.1, read as the reverse complement.
CCGCTCTTGGCCAGTTTGATAGGGGCAGACAGCCTCCAGCTCCGTCTACAGCTTGACTCAGCGCGGCGGCATCTGGCTACTCGGTTTGCTCCGCTGCGGCTCGTTCAGGACGCGGATTTTGATGTCGTCGCTGCAGTAGAGGAGCACCTCACCAACTTGCCCGGGGTTAGCGTTGAAGTGGAGACTAGGCGTACGTACCGCGGGCCAGCGCGCCTGGCACATGTTTTGGGCTACGTCCGCCAAGTCTCTCCCCAACACTTGGAGCGGATGGGGGATTACTATCGGCCTGGGGACCCAATCGGGTATACGGGGATAGAGGCCAGCTTTGAGCCATTCCTGCGAGGGGAGAAGGGATACCGCTTCGTCGTCGTCAACGCCCTGGGGCAGCCGGTCTCGGCCTTTCGCGAACAGCGGTACGATGTCCCTGCGCGCGAGGGGTTCGATGTTACGTTGAGCGTAGACACACGTCTGCAGGCAGTTGCAGAGCGGCTGCTGGAGGGGCGCCGTGGAGCCATAGTGGCTCTTGATCCTCAGACGGGAGAAGTGCTAGCGATGGCAAGTGCGCCAGACTATGATCCCGAGCCCCTCAACCGTCGGCATGCAGGGACCTACTACGCTGAGCTCTTGGCAAACCCTGAGCGTCCCCTCTTCAACCGTGCTATCCAGTCGCAGTATCCTCCAGGCTCTACGTGGAAACCACTCGTCGGTCTGGCCGCACTCCAGGACAGCCTCATTACTGAGCAGACACGGATTGTGTGCTCTGGTGGCTTCTTCTACGGTGGTCGGCTCTATCGGTGCCACCATGCCCATGGCGCACTGACACTCGTGGAAGCTCTGAGGGTTTCGTGTAACGTCTTCTTCTACCAGCTCGGACTGCGGGTGGGGCTGGAGCGGCTGCATCAGGTTGCGGCGCTGTTTGGGTTTGGGCGTCCGACGGGGATTGATATCCCTGGCGAGTACAGGGGGATTCTGCCGTCGCGCGAGTTCTACGACCGTCGTTATGGTCGGCGTGGCTGGAGCGAAGGGGGGAAGTTGGTGAACCTTGGGATTGGGCAAGGGGAGCTTAGTGTCACTCCCCTGCAGATGGCTGTATATGCTGCGGCGCTTGCCACGGGCGTCGTGCGCCAGCCCCATCTCGTTCGGGCGGTCTACAACAAGTACACTCGACAGCTCCAGCCTTTGGCGTACGCCGAGCGCCCTCTTCCGCTGTGCCCAGAGGCTCTAGAGCTCGTCCGGCAGGGCATGGAGGAGGCCGTCAATGCAGTAGGGGGGACAGCCCTTGCAGCACGTCTTCCTGGAGTTGTGGTGTGCGGCAAGACTGGCACGGCCCAGAATCCCCATGGGAATGATCATGCCTGGTTCATCGGATTTGCACCCCGGCAGCATCCTCGGATTGCCTTCTGCGTGATGGTAGAGAACGCAGGGTTCGGAGGCGCTGTCGCAGCCCCAATGGCTCGGCAGCTGCTGGAGGCTTTCTTCTTCGGGGCGCAGCCAGACTCGGTGCAAAGCCGTCCAGTTACCGGGGTGACGGCAGCACTCCAGTAGGAGAGCTTTCTGCAGTGCTTCGTAGCTTTGCGGCTTAGGAAGGTGGTCGGTTGTGGAGGCTGTGCAATGAGCTCGACGGCGGTGCGGCGTGGTGCCGCAGTTTTTGTGTTTATGGTTTCGGCCGTGACCTACATTGCTACGCTGCAACCTTCGGTCCCTTTCTGGGACTGTGGGGAGTTTGCTGCAGCTATCGCCCTCCAACAAGTTCCCCACCCCCCAGGTGCACCGCTGTTCCTGATGCTTGGCAAGCTCTTCCATCTCTTGCCGTTCGGGGACCCTGGATGGCGGATCAACCTCATGTCTGCCCTCGCTAGTGCCATGGCTTCGGTCTTCCTGTACCTGTTGCTCGTGCTGGTGCTGGAGCGGGTGTGGAAGACCTCGGTGGCATCCCTTACCGATGCGATGCAGGTCTACGGGGCTGCAACGGTCGGAGCTTTGGCGTTGACCTTCAGTGATACGGTGTGGTTCAACGCTGTCGAGTCTGAGGTCTACGCCCTCTCACTGCTGTTCGTGGCGATAGTCCTCTACCTGGGCTTCCTCTGGTATGTCCGGGCTGATGAACCGGGCAGCGAACGCTTCCTGTTGCTGGCAGCCTACCTGGTAGGGCTCTCGATTGGCGTCCACCTACTCAGCATCCTAGCGGTTCCTGGGATTCTGTACTTAGTGGTCTTCCGCAAGTACGGGACGGATCCAGCAGAGGCCCGTCTGCGGAATCCACGCTACTTGCTGCTATGGCTCGGCATACCGCTTGGGGGATTCGCTATCGTGTACTGGGGGATCGCTCAATGGTTGCCGGCCCTTTTGGCTGGCGACCTACCCTTCCGTACAGAAGCACGGGAGCATCTCGTGGAGGACAGTCCAATCGTTACACTGTTGACGTTGGCCTTCCTTGGAGTTCTGGGGTGGCAACTGTACCAAGCGTATCGCCGCCAGAAAGCGTTGACGGTGCTCGTTTTGAGCTCGCTGCTGGCCGTAGTGCTGGGCTTCACGACGTACGCACATGTCCTGATTCGCTCGAACTCTCATCCCCCGATGAACGAGAACGAGCCAACGACGCTGGCGCAGCTCATCAGCTACTTGGGGCGGGAACAGTACGGAGAGACGCCATGGTGGCCACGGCGGTACCGGTACAATGACCCCTACTACTCGCAGCATTACTCCAAGTATGGCCCCTGGTATCCCCCCCAGATTGAGCGAGTTCAACGGCGGGATGGCTCTGTAGTCCCTGTTCCACGATGGCGGCGTATCAACCTGGGAGGGGAGCTGCGCTACCTCTGGGAGTATCAGGTCCAGCACATGTACATCCGCTACTTCCTGTGGAACTACGTGGGGCGGATGAGCGATGTCCAGGATGCCCCGGCCGCTGGTCCGCTAGCAACGAAGAAGGATGCGCTGCCCTACAACTACGACTCTGGATACGCCGGTGTCTTCCCTGTACGCTTCTTCGCTCTCCCGTTCCTTCTCGGGTTGCTCGGGCTCTTCTACCACTTCAATCGTGACCGTCGGACGGGCTGGGTGATGTTGGTGTCGTTCCTCCTGATGGGGGTGCTGGCGGCAATTGCCCAGAACCAGCAACTTCCACAGCCGCGAGAGCGGGATTACTTCTATGTGGGCTCCTTCCTGGTCTTCTGCTTCTGGATTGGGCTGGGAGCCTACAGGGTAACGGAGCTCTTACGTCAGCGCCTCTTGAAGCGGCTTCCTGCTGTGGCCGCTGCAGGTGGCACTGTGGCTGCATTACTGGCAGCTCCGGTCAACATGGCGGTCGGAGGTTGGGAACTCCACGACCGCTCGGGCAACTACCTGCCGTTTGATCACTCGTACAACATCCTGCAGAGCTGTGAGCGGGACGCAATCCTCTTCACGAACGGGGACAACGACACCTTCCCGCTATGGTACCTGCAGGATGTAGCTGGAGTCCGGCGCGACATTCGGGTGGTCAACCTCTCGCTCGGCAATACGCTCTGGTACATTCGCCAATTGAAGCATAGAGAGCCGCACGGGGCCAAGAGGATCCCCTTGAGTTTCCCCGACGAGGCTTTAGAATCGGAGGATTCGCCGCGGGCACTCCAGCCGGAGGTAGGGGAGGCTCGTAATATTGCTATTCCCGTACGCCGCGAGATTCTAGAGCGCTTCACTCAAGACTCAGCCCTCCTTCGCGATGGCCACATGCGTTTCACGTTTATCGGTATGCAGTGGCGGCAGGAGCGGGGGCGAATGTTGTACCTCTTCCGTGTGCAGGACAAGCTCATTTTGGACATCCTCCAGCAGACCCGCTTCGAGCGCCCCGTCTACTTCTCCATCACGGTAGGCTCGGATGCCTATGCGGGTTTAGACCGATATCTCCGCTTGGAGGGTATGGTCTACCGTGTCTGCCCTGTACCGCAAGGGGCTGGACAAGTAGGAGAGGCAATTGAGCCGCGTGTCATGGAGGCATGCCTCTTCAATGTTGACAATAGCGACAACTACCATACAGAGCCACGCTACGGCTTCAAGTTTCGCAACCTGAATAACCCGAGTGTCTTCTACGACGAGGTCCATCGGCGGCTGATCACGAACTACCGCATGCTCTACGTGCGGTATGCTGCCCATGTCTTGGAGCGTCAGGACTCAGCTCGGGCGATAGCGGCTCTGGATACGATGAACCATTACATCTCCGTTGAGCAATTCCCGCCTTCATACTGGCTAGCGTACAACATCGCTCAGCTCTATCAGCGTGCAGGCGCTCGCGAGAAGGCACGCTACTTCGCCTCTCTCGCTGCAAAGGCTGCGGAGCTCGTGGCCACAACACCTGCCATCCAGGAGCGGGAGTCAGCCGTGCAGTACTACAATCCTCGCTGGATGGCCGCGGAAGCCTACCAACTGATGGGTAACTACGAGCAGGCACGGCTCCATCTTCAGCAGCTTCTACTGGAGTATCCGAACGACGCGACGGTGCAGGCACGGCTCAACGAGGTCACGCTGGCTGCACTGGAGGCTCACGGTAGGTACCAGGAGGCTCTCGACACAGCTCAGGCTATTCTTGCTCGCTACGAGGGCTCTACAGATGAGACCCTGCGCTCGTTGGTTCCGCAGGTGCGAGCTCACATAGACCGACTCAGGCAGAAGCTTGGCGATACGGCGGTGGGGGATACTACCCCACGGTTCTAAGCCGTAGGACTCCATGGTGCCGTACCTATCGCTGATTATCCCAGCGTACAATGAAGCTGAACGCATCAGCAGCTCGCTGGAGCAGGTTCTTGCCTACCTTCGCCAGCAGCCCTACACCTGGGAAGTCCTGGTGGTAGACGACGGTTCTCGAGACGAGACCTCCGCAGTCGTTGCTCGGTATGCACCAGCAGTGACGTTGATACAGCTGCCTGCAAACCGAGGGAAAGGGGAGGCTGTACGAGTCGGTATGCTCCAAGCGCGTGGGCGGTACCGCGTGTTTACTGACGCCGACCTCTCTACGCCGATAGAGGAATTGGAGCCGATGCTTGCTCGCTTAGCCGCGGGAGCGGATGTCTGCATTGGTAGCCGAGAACTTGACCCGCGTCGGCTTCTCCGTGCGCAGCCGGCATATCGGCGCTGGATGGGACGGCTCTTCCGCCGATTCGTTCAATGGGTCGTCTTCAGCGATCTTCCAGCCCTGCGTCAGATTGAGGACACACAATGCGGCTTCAAGGGTTTTCGGGCTGAGGTAGCAGAAGCACTGTTCCGACGGACCCGATTGAGGGGCTTTGCGTTTGATGTTGAGGTTCTCTACTTAGCGGCTCGCTCCGGTTACCGTATCGTTCAAATCCCAGTCCGGTGGCGGAACGATCCACGATCACGCGTCCATCTTCTGCGTGACCCGCTGCGAATGCTCATAGAAGTGTGGCGTATTCGTCGTTTACACTGTGATTGCGCTCGTTCGTGCGGCTGAGGGGATGGACGTGAGCTCGGACGGTGTAGCTTTCCCCCACTGGCGTTGGAATCTCCGAATCCTCTGGGTAGCTCAGCTAATCGCGATGGTGGGCATGAACGCCTTCTTGCCCTTCCTGCCACTATACGTGTTGTTGTTCGTGCTGCTTTTGGGCTGGGAGTGACAGTGTTCCTAATGGGTTTAGCGGAGTCAGTCGAGACCCTGTTTGCCTTACGGCTGCTGCAGGGGATCCTCAGCGGCTTCGTTGCCGCAACCACGGGGTTCGTAGCTACTGAGACTCCTCCGCAACGGGTTGGATATGCTTTGGGGGTACTTCAGAGTGCCGCGGCTGGCGGGAGCGTCATCGGACCTCTGGTGGGCGGGATCATCTCTGACGCTGTAGGGATGCGATGGACCTTCTTCGCTGTTAGTATTCTCTGTGTTACCAGCGGGGGATTGGTCTGGGGCTTTCTGCGGGAACATCGCCGACCAACAGCACAGGGAGATTTCTCGTTGGTGGTGCCGCTGCGCCATGTCATGAAAACACCTGCGATGGTGAGTCTCATAGCAGGAATTGTGGCCGTACAAGCAGCGATGATGCTGCCAGCCCCGGTTTTCCCGCTATACCTTGAGCACCTCGGAGCCCCGCGATGGTTGCTGTCAACGTTCACGGGTCTTTCGGTTGGGATTGCCGGGGCTCTGATGGCAGCGGCTTCTCCGCTGTGGGCACGCTGCGCTGAGCAGTATGGCTATCGGAGGATTCTCCTCCTCTGCACTGCGTTGGCTGCTGTCGTGTATGCGGCGCAGGCAATGGCACCACACTACGAGCTCGTCATCTTTCTGCGGGCGCTCACTGGCGTGACTGTGGCAGGGATTGTGCCTCTACTGTATACTCTGCTAGGCCATTCGGCGCCGGTATCCCTACGAAGCAGCATCATCGGGATCGGTAGCAGTTGCGACCCTGGTGGGCAATCTCCTCGGTCCTCTACTTGGCAGCATGCTTGCAGCATCGGTGGGAATAGAGTGGGTGTTTGCCGCTTCGGCAGCTCTCATGGGGGTAGTCTCATTGGTGAACTCTCAAGGGCGCTGGGGACTGCGTCTGCTACTACGTTCGCTGACAGGGCATGGGTGAGTCCTCAGGAAGCCAGAGAGTTTCTGGCCGGCGTGGGTAGTTGTCCCGGTAAGAGCGGAACGCCTGCTCTTGGCAGCTGGGAGAGAGATGTCGCCATGAGCGGAGGGTATGGGAGTCCACATCTACCTTGCGGCGCTGGAGGAGGAGCCGGAGTAAGCTGAGCCGATCTTCCCAAGGGATTGTAGCAGGAGGAGGTGCAATGGACTCCTCCAATGCCGACTGTAAAGGGGCTTCTGATACGGGGAGCTGTGCCCAGGCGGCGAAATGCCGGACGAGTGTGTATGTACAACGGACTCGCGCCTGCCATGTGTAGCCAGCAATGTGGGGAGTCGCCAGTAGAGCGTTCTCTGCCAAGCGCCAATTGCACTGAGGCTCTTGCTCCCATACGTCAATCGCAGTCGAGAGTTGCCTCTCCGCTATCGCGATTTCCAAAGCTAATTCAGCGACGACCCCGCCTCGCGATGTCTGGACAAGGAGCGCGCCGCTTGGAATTTCGGCGAGAAGCTCTGAATCCAGTAAGTGCCACGTAGCGTCCGGACCATCCCGGGTTAGGGGGACATGCAAAGTGATGGCAGAGCAGTTCCTGCAAAGCTCCTGGAGGGTAGGGACACAGCGCACCCACTCTGGGAACTCAAACCCTTGGCGAGCTAGAGGTGGGTCGTACACCCATATGTCCATACCAAGCTGGCGGGCATAACGAGCAACTCTGCGTCCGATATGTCCAAAGCCGATAATCCCTAGGCGCTCTTCCGAGAGTTGCTTTGGCAGTAATGCCTCCCAAAGGAGCAGTGCAACGACGACATACTCTGCAACGGCGTTAGCATTACAGCCGGGTGCATGGGCAACCGTGATGCCAAGCTCTTGAAGCTCCTCCACAGCGATGTGGTCTATACCGGAGCTGGGAGTGCCGACAAAACGAACGGGGGTCCCTTCTATGAGGGAAGCGTCAACCCGGGTGTGGGCCCGTACGAAGAGGGCGTCGCAGCGAAGTTGACGGAGCACTTCCCGACTGAGCTTCGGTCCCTCAATTGGGCGAAGGTCTACGTGGGAGCCTAGGACCTCTGCTAGCAGGGGGATTTTAGGGTCGAAGCAGCACACGAGGCGTCTCATCGACACCAGTACTGGCGGTCCAGAGTGCGGTACTGGATGGCTTCGGCCAAGTGGTGAGGCAGAATAGCCTCGCTGCCTTCCAAGTCGGCAATTGTGCGAGCAACTTTGAGGATTCGGTCATAGGCGCGGGCTGAGAGCCCCAAGCGGCTCATTGCCGTTCGGAGTAGTTCTTGCCCGCGGGCATCGAGGCGGCAGAAGCGCCGGATTTCCTGTGTCCCCATGTCGGCATTCTTGTAAATCCCCGGAAGACCTTGGAAACGCTCAGCCTGGCGCTGCCGCGCTCGGATGACACGCTCTCGGATGGTGGCAGAAGGTTCTCCAGAGCGCTCGATGCTAAGTTCGTGGTATTTGACGGCTGGCACTTCTACGTGGATGTCAATCCGGTCGAGGAGTGGCGCAGAAATCTTTGCCAAGTAGCGCTGAATCTGGTGGGGTGTACAAGTGCATGTCTGGTTGGGGTTGCCGAAGTTGCCACAGGGACAAGGGTTCATGGCGCAGACGAGCATGACGTTGCAAGGGTATTCAACTGTCATCTTCGTTCGGGAGATTGTGATGCGCCGCTCCTCTAAGGGCTGCCGGAGGACCTCTAAGACGTTACGAGGGAACTCCGGCAGCTCGTCCAGGAAGAGGACTCCATGATGGGCCAACGAGATCTCTCCGGGCCGTATGGTCCCAACCCCGCCTCCGACGAGGGCAGTGTCAGAAATGGTGTGGTGAGGAGCGCGGAACGGCCGAGTCGTGACGAGCGCTTGGCCAGGCGCCAGCAGGCCCGCCACGGAGTGGATTTTAGTTGTCTCCAATGCCTCTTCCAGCGTCATCGGAGGGAGGATACCGGGCAGCCGCTTCGCCAGCATTGTCTTTCCCGAGCCCGGTGGCCCCAACATGAGCACATTATGACCCCCTGCGGCTGCAATCTCCAATGCCCGCTTTGCATTCTCTTGGCCCCGGACATCGGAGAAGTCGAGGAGGATGGTATGCTGCTCCTGCTCGAAGAGCTCTTGCACGTTGACTCGAAAGGGCTGGATAGCTACTTCACCGCAGAGGTACCGTACGGCCTGCTGGAGCGTCTTCACAGGGAGTACTTCTATGCCTTCCACCAGGGCGGCCTCAGCGGCGTTGGCAACTGGAAGCAGAAGCCGAGGGATCCTTTCGCGGAGCGCGTGAAGCGCGATTGGTAAGGCTCCGCGAATGGACCGGACTTCGCCATCTAGCGCCAATTCGCCCAAAACCATGAGTCCATCCAGGCGCTCGTGTGGAATGAGCCCTGTTGCTGTGAGGATGCCGATGGCTATTGGGAGATCAAATGCACTACCCTCTTTTCGGATGTCCGCTGGTGCCAGGTTGATCGTGATTCGCTTGTTTGGAAAGCTGAAACCGGAGCTCTTCAGCGCCGCCCAGACACGTTCGCGCGCCTCTTTGACGGCAGAGTCCGGCAGCCCTACGATGCTGACACCTGGAAAGGCATTTTCCAAGTGGACTTCAATCTCAATCCGGAGCGCCTCGATCCCAAAGATGGCTGCAGACCAGACCTGTGCGTACGCCATGGGTGGTGAGCAGCAAACTGTGTCACAGTAGTGAGCAATTTAGAGCTTTCATTACAGCCGCACCGCTACGGCTGCAGTTCCGCTGCTCGGATAATCCGTTCCCACAGTAGTTTGCCTTTGCTGTTGTAGACCCGAATTTGGAGCCGACGGTTGCTACTCTCTCCAGCGAACTCCAAGACGGCAAAGTTCCGTTCTGTAACGAGCGTCCCAGGGACACGAAGAGGGTTAGGCTCCTGGGCAGCACGCTGGAAGGGAGAGGCCGTGAGAGGTGATACCGTCAGCTCGTAGAGGGGATAGAGGCCTGGTCGTTCTAGACGCGAGAGTTCCGTGAAGTGCCGGTCACCACTGAGGAAGATCACACCAGGGATGCGCTCCTGGTACAGGAAGTTCAGCAGCTTTTCTCGCTCCTCTGGAGCACAGTTGGCGTAGGTCTCGAAGACGGGCGTGGGATTGAGCACTTGTCCACCAATGGCGACCACTTTAAAGGTTGCCCGGCTGCTGACCAGTGCTTCCCGCAGCCAGCGGAACTGCTCTTCCCCCAAGATAGTGCGAGGTTCGGAGCGGAGACGATTGGGAGTGCGCCAGAAGCGATTGTCTAGCAGGAAGAAGTCCACATCTCCCCAGCTGAAGCTGGTGGTGATTCCGCCTGTGCCGGTGCCATCAATCCCGTGTGCATACGCAGGGTTGCACCAGAAGTTCGCGAAGGTTTGACGGGCAATGTGCTTGTGCATGAAGCTGCGGTCGCTGTCGTTTGGTCCGTAGTCGTGGTCGTCCCAGATGGCATAATGGTGGACCGTTGCTAAGAGTCGCTGCAGTTGGGGGAGGGCTCGGTCATGAGTGTACCGAGCCACCATTCCGTAGTGGGAGTCCCAGTCTGCCTCGCGGAAGTAGACGTTATCGCCGAGCCAGAGCATCAGCTCTGGTTGCAAGTTTGCGATGCTCTCAAAGATTTCGTAGTCTCCACCGTAGGGTGGACCCGGTCGATCAAACAGGGTGTCGTTAATGAAGGCACAACTGCCAGCAGCGACGCGAAAGGTTGGCGGATCGCTGCGCCACTGCCAGAGAGGGGGCGTGCGAAACGTGAGCCGGTATGGAAATGTGACACGCTCGCCGTTGAGGTAGAGTTCGTACTCGTAAACCCGTCCCGGCAAGAGGCCGCTGACTTGGATGCGGGCTATATGGCTGCCGAACCACCAGGTAGTCGGAGCAGGATGGGTCCGGTGACGCACCTGTGGAGTTGCTGTATCCCAGTAGGCGATCTCAACGGAGGCTTCTTGTCGAGTTTGGACCCAGATGCAGACCTCCCGCATGGTAGAGCTGCCTAGCATGGGGCCAGCGTGGAGTATGGGATGCTGAGCCCGTAGGATGGGAACTGCGCTACAGGCGATGAAGACGAGAAGCAGTGCAGTGCTACGCATGGCCTTTTGGGAGGAGTCGGATGGTACTCCACTGCTCTGGGCTACAGTAACGGGCGGCTAGGAGGTTGACATGCTCGTGGGAGAGGGATTCTAGGGACTGGAAGACATGGGGGAATGGTTCGTGACCATCGTCTAGCAGAATGGCCCGCGCCAGGGCAGCGAGCGAGTCGGCGGGGTTGTCGAGGAGCATCGCAAGCCTGGCTCGGAGAAAATTGCGCCCGCGGGAGAATTCACTCGGCCGGATACCTTCCTGGACGAGGTGCTGGAGTTCGGAGGAGATAAGCTGCTCGATTCGAGCGAGTCCCGAAGGGCTACCGCTAGCGGTAATGCTCCACATCCCGCAGTCAGAGAACCACTCTAGCTCGGAAGTGATGTGGTAGGCTAACCCGTAACGCTCGCGGATGCGCTGGTAGAGTCTCGAGCTCCATCCTTCAGCCAAGAGGAAGTTCAGAAGTGCCAGAGCAGCTCGCTCCTGTGACGAAAGCTTCGGAAGCAAACGGGCAGCCGTGATATAGCCCTGATGGAATGGGCAGTAAAGGGTTAGTTCGCCGCCAGACTGCAGCCTCGGTGGGGTGCGCCGGGGAAGAGGGACCCGGATTGATGGAATCGAGGCGAGTGCTGAGGAGATGGCTGTGAAGACCTCCTCAGGCGAGATATTCCCAGTAACGCCGACGAGAATTCGTTCCCCGACGTAGAAGCGGGAATGGAAATCGGCGACGACTTCTGGCGATATTCGCTCCAAGGTCTCGCGTGTGCCCGTAATCGGTAAGCTGAGGGGATGGTCGCCGAAGAGTAAGCGTTCGGCATGCTCGTAGAGCGTCTCCTCAGGGTCGTCGGCGTAGCTGAGAAGCTCTTCGCTGATAATCCGGCGTTCTCGCTCTAGGAGCCGCGGACTATACCGAGGATGAAGGAGCTGCTCGACTAACAGCTCCAGAACGCGATGGAAAGAGGTACGGAGCGTCTGCACATAGTAGCATGTTAGCTCCTTGGTCGTGTATGCGTTGATCTCTGCACCGAGCTTCTCAAAGGCAATCGCTAACTGATAGGCAGAGTAGCGCTGTGAAGAGCCAGCTACCAGGTGCTCTAAGAGGTGGGCGACACCGTTGTACGAGGGGTTTTCATCCCGACTGCCGGCGAGAACCCAGATGCCGAGCACTACGGAGTACGCAGACGGAATCTGCTCACTCAGCACTGTAATGCCATTTGGCAGACACCAAAGAGCGTAGGCTCGTTCAACCGGTAACCGAGGTGGCAGTGCACTACGCCGTCGAATCCCCATGAGGGACTGTCGATGGCAATTCCAGTTCCACCATTTCTATCCGCCGCTTGGACGTTTTGAGGATACGGCACGTGTATTCGCCGAGCTGGCACTTCGTCTGCTCAGCTGGGATACCTCCGATGTGCATTGTGATGAGGCCGCCGACGGTCCCATACTCCTCGGACTGGGGCAGCGGAACAGGCAGTAACTCGTTGACGTCTGCGACTGTGGCTGTTGCGCGGACTAGGAAACGATTGGCAGCAAGGGGTTGGACGGGTGGTGATTCTTCGTCGTACTCGTCCTGGATCTCTCCTACAAGCTCTTCCAGTACGTCCTCCAGTGTAACGAGTCCTGCCGTACCTCCGAACTCATCCACGACAATTGCCATGTGAATGTGGCGTTGCTGCATGGTGCGGAGGATGCGCTCAATCGGCTCTTCTTCTGGGACGAAGTATGCAGGCCGGATGATGTCATCGAGGATGATGAGGTTCCGGTGCCAGAGAAGGCGTAGGACGTCGCGTGCATAGACGATCCCAACAATCGTGTCCAAGGTCCCTTCGTAGACGGGCATCCGGGAGTATCCCTCCTCCAGGAAGAGCTCTACGATTTGCTCACTGCTCATGGAGCGCTCGATGGCTACGATCTCTGTCCGCGGCACCATGATCTGGCGTGCTGTCACCTGTGGGAAGCGGAGAACGTTCTCCAGGAGTTCGCGCTGCTGGGGCTCTAATTCTAGCTGCTCGCGGACAACGTACTGGAGTTCCTCAGCGCTGTGGAGTTCTACGTCTCTGGTAGGGCGCAGTCCAAGAGCGTGCAGGAGGAGCCACGAGAGGCCGTTGAGGAAGCTGATGAGCGGGCGGAACAGGAAGAAGAAGCCCTGCAGGACTGGGGCAAGGGCAAGACTTACGGTACGAGGGTATTGAATAGCGATGGACTTCGGAGCTAATTCTCCCAGGACAATGTGAAGTGTCGTAATCAGTAGGAAAGCGCTTGGGAGAGCGATGCCACGGGCTGCATCAGGACTCAAGGGGAGGCCGAGGAAGGAGAACAAAGACATCAGCATCCGTGCAACCACGGGTTCCCCAATCCATCCAAGGCCCAAGCTGGCGAAGGTGATGCCAAGTTGCGTTGCCGATAGGTAAGCATCTAAGTTCCGGCGCATATGGAGAGCTAAGCGCGTTAAGGAGCGCCACCGCTGCAGCTCTAGCTGGAGCTGTGCTTCCCTTACCTTGACGAGAGCGAACTCAGCCGCGACGAAGAAGGCATTGAGGAGCACTAAAGCAGCTGTCAGTAGGATCCCCCCGAGCATTCCCTTCAGCGGGTTGCCAATGGTGGAGATGGGACATTCCACAGTACTAAGCTTTGCAATGGGAGTGGATGCTCGAGGTGGTGCTCTAGGTAGGCAACGAAGCTGCGCAGTAGGTTGGCAGCCCGCTCAGCAGGTAGCGAGATGCTGGAGGCTACCTCCAGAGGTAGCTCCCGCAGACTCTGGAGGGTCTGCACATCTTCGAGAGTGAGCATAGTGCCTGTGAAGGTAGTATGCTGCGGCGAACTGTAAGGAACGAAACGCCCATCCTCGAGGCTCAGAGAGTACTGAGTGGTGGGTTCCCGCAAGGTGGCTACTTGCAGCGAAGGAGCAAAGCCCAACAAGTGGAGGAGCCGTAGCATGAAGGCAACAGCAACGCTGAAAGGTGGTGTTGGACTGCGGTCAACGCTCCGTAAGGCCTGCAGGAGCAAGCTGAAAAGCACGGGGTTAGGCTCCTCCGGGCGTTGCGTAAGGTACACACTTTCAGCGATAGAGAGTGCCACCGCCGTGTGGTCCAACGAAGACCGTAGCCGAGGGAAGTGCTCTACTACGTCGGCGGAGCGCACATAGTATAGCTCACGACGTGGGGTACGGTAGAAGACCAGCCAAATGTGGTTGGGTACTTCAAAAGCTGCTCTGTGCGGTGACCCGACACTTCGGGCTCCCTTCGCTAGCACGGAGCACTTTCCAAACTGCTGAGTGTAAACGGTTGCCACGAGGCTTGTGTCCCCATGGCGTTGCGTACGGAGGGCAATTGCCGCACTCTCTGCTACCATAGTCGGAGGAGCAAGGGCTTTCGCCCTGTCTGCTGTGGTGGTATAGACGTAGACGGAGGGCAGAACTCGTCATGGACTATGCTGCTCAAAAAAACAGGGGGCGGCGTTGGCCGCCCCCTGCAGTAGTAGTTGTCTTGAAGACCTACTAGCGGACGACAATGAAAGGTTGCTGCAGCACCATGTCCCGGGTTTCTAACCGGAGCATGTAGACACCCGGAGCAAGTCCAAACTCTTCTGGGCGGAGCCATAGAGCATGCTCACTCTCAAAGTTCCCCTCTGCTACGATTGTCACTCTCCGGCCATATGCATCGTAGAGGGCAAGGCGCATGGGGTTCATTCCTGGGGCAATAAAGCGCACTAGCGCAGTCCCTACTACGGGGGACGGGGTAACAGGATAGAGCCGGTATCCGCTAGCTTCAGTGCCCGAGGAAACCGAGACAGCCTCTACCACTACTTCTGCTTCATTTGACGAAGCCTCGCCACAATCATTCTGAACCCTACAGCGATACCGACCTTCGTCAGCCTTCTGTGCACGATCAATTACATAGGTGTTGCTGGTGGCTCCTGGGATATCTTGCCCGTTCTTCTGCCATTGGTAGCGCAAGGGGAGCTTGCCTGCGGCTTCTACACGTAGGACGATGCGCTGTCCCTGGGATGCCCGCACACTCTGAGGCTGGAGCGTGATCTGCGGTGGTAGGTAGGCTGTGACTACGACGCGACGTGACTGAGTCTGTCCACACTGGTTGCTGACGACTACCCAGTACTCTCCTTCCGTAGTTCGGTCAACAGTGAAGGTGTAGGACTGTCCTGTCCCCACGGGTACACCGTTGCGGTACCACTGGTAGTTGAGCGGAGAAGCACCTGTAGCCTCTACGTTCAACGTTACCTGTCGTCCTACGCATTCTGCGATCGAGCTCGGTTGGCGAGTGATCTGTGGAAGCTCCCGGACTTCCACTCGTACTCGGTCGGTCGTTATAGAGCCACAGGGATTAGTAATCACACACCACCAGGTTCCGTTGTGTTGCTGGGGTGAAGCGATGGCGCTGTACGTCGAGCTATTGGCTCCGGGTACAGGCTGACCCTCTCTGTACCACTGAAAGCTCAGGCCACTGCCGCTGACCGTTACGCTCAGAGTGAGCAGACGCCCTTCGCAGCCACTCCAGTTCTGCGCCTGAGAAATGATGGTAGCGGGCTCGTAGACGCGCAAGGTTGTCGCTGAGCGTTCCCGTGCAGTAACGACGACCTGGTTGTTACCGGTGACGTAGTACGATTCTACCTCCACCTCGTAGAGGCTCTGGTCGTCCACAAACTGTGGATTGCGGATTGTAAGGCAAGATTGATCCTCGCCCGGAATCTGTGTTCCGTCCTTGTACCATCGGTAGCGCAGTTGGTCACCGGCAACCAATGGGATTGCATAGACGCAAATCGTCGTGTCCTGCCCGACACATACTTCCACAGTCTCGGGCAGAGGGGTTGTGATGATCTTGTTCGCGATTCCAGTGCTGACGGCTATCAGACCACACAGCACCACTTGCCTGGGAAGCACCAACCGCATAGGTCAACCCTCCACGTTGAGGATACAAAAACCGTCGTCGCCACAAAAATACAGAGCCGGCAGGGGAAGAGCTTTCCCCTGCCGGCTACTCCTTACCGTACCACTACCACTACCCGCTGCCCGACAACCCTCCCCTGTCGCTCCACCTGTACCACATACACCCCACTACCCCCAACCTCCACCGTCACCTTCCCCTCCCCAACAACCCGCCACCGACCAACCTCCCGCCCCGACGCATCCCGCACCACCAACACCCCCTCCCCACTCACCCCATACCGCACCTCCATCGCCTTCCCTACCACCGGCTGCGGATTCACCTCTATCTCCACCCCCTCGTCAGCCTCCGCAACCCCAACCACAACCTGTACCCGCACCTGACTACTGCGCACCGAATCACATCCATTGCGCACCACACACCAGTACACCCCAGCGTCCCCTTGCTCCGCTGCTGCCTTCTCATACCGAGCCCCCCTCGCCCCCGCGATCGCCTGCCCGTCCTTGTACCACTGATACTCCAACCCATCCCCACTGGCCTGGATCTGCAACACCAGTGGCTGCCCTATTGCCACCTGCACCGTCGCCGGAACATCCTGCACAATCCGCGGCAGGCTCACTACCTCA